>JASHQO010000316.1 GCA_030039105.1 Xanthobacteraceae bacterium | reverse complement strand
GGCGGTTCGTCGGGCGGCGGCGGCGCATCGGGGAGTTGGTGATGGAGCTGACCCGCGAAGATCACGAGGCCGTATCGGCCGCCATCCAGCGGACCGAACAGCGCACCAGCGGGCAGATTGTCTGCGTGCTCGCCCACGCGTCCTCGGATTACTCCTATATCCCGATCCTCTGGGCGAGCGCGCTGGCGCTGCTCGTTCCCTGGCCGCTCATGGTGTTCACGCAGTGGAGCGTGCAGTGGATTTATCTCGCGCAGATTGCGGTGTTCATCGTCGCGGGCTGCCTCTTCGCCTGGATGCCGCTGCGCTTGCTGCTGGTGCCGCGCCCGGCGCAGCGGGCGCAGGCGCATCGCGCCGCGCTCGAGCAATTCGTGGTGCGGCGCATCGCCCACACGAAGAACCGCTGCGGCGTGCTGATCTTCGTGTCGCTTGCCGAGCACTACGCGCGCATCATTGCTGACGAAGGCATCGCCCAAAAGGTGCCCGCCGCGGAGTGGCAGGCCGCCATCGACGCCTTGACCGCTCATATGCGCGGCGGCCGCATCGGCGAAGGCTTCATCGCCGCGATCGAACGCTGCGGCGCCGTGCTCGCCGCGCATGCCCCGCCGGACGGCTCGGCCAACGCGCTACCGGACCGCCTGTACGTCATGTAGCGTGCCGGAACTATCGCCACGGCCGGGCGTTGCGCAGGTCGGTGTCATTGCCATGAATCCGGAAGCACGGCGGCCATAGCTCGATGCCCGTCCTCGGCGTGCCGGTGTCGGAGCAGCAGGCAAGCTATGCCGACGGCACACCGCAAAAGAAGAATCTTTTGATCGTCAATTCCGAAAGCACCGCTAACGTTCGGGACGCCTTGGCCGATGGTGCAGTTCAACGACTGCGGCATGGCAATGGACGATCAAGCCGACGAGACCTGGGAGTATCGCGGCCGCGATGCCAACGGCAGCTTCCGCCTTCACGTCGAGTTCGGCGATAACGGCGTCGTTCGTCGCATCGCCAAAATCCCGGACGCTTCCGGCGGTCAGCCGACGGTCGCGAAAATCGCGCCGGGCGGACCGCACATGTCGATGGGAGGACGCGCACCGGAGGGCCGCTCTGGCCGTTTCGTCCGATTCCGCCATCACAGCGTCTCGGTGAAGAAATCGCGCATCAGCATATAGGACTTGCGGCAGAGCTTTTCGTCGTAGCGCGTCGGTCCGGCGTGGACCGTCGGATCGCAGAACGAGTGCACCGCGCCGCCAAACATCATGACCTGCCAGTCGATATCAGCCTTGGTCATTTCCTCCTCGAACGCGTCCATCATCGGCTTCGGCGTCACCGGGTCGGCCGAACCGTGGACCGCCAGCACCCGGCCCTTGATGTTGCACGGCGTGCCGGGCACCACCGGATTGGGATTGGTGACGTGGAACACGACGACGGCCTTGAAATCGGCGCCGGTGCGCGCCTGTTCGAGCACATAGCCGCCGCCGGCGCAGTAGCCGATCGCGACGTTCTTGGTGGCGTCGATCACGCCGAGCTTGTCGGCTGCCGCGACCAAGGCCTTATAGGCGGCGCTGCTGCAGGCGATGGTGAATGGTAGGTCCTTGTGGACGGCGAGCATGCCGGCGCGCAGGTCGTCCACGGTCTTCGACTTTTGCCCGTAGCCGGCGCCGAACATGTCGGCCATCAGCACCACGTAGTCCTTGCCGGCGACGGTGCGGGCCTGGCCGATAGTATCGGCACACACGCCTTTCCAGTCGGGCTGCATGAAGATGACCGGGCGTTTGCCGTTCACGTCGTCGTCATAGACGATCATGCCCTCGAACTGCCGGCCGTTGACCTGATACGGGACCTTCTTCTCCGCCATCGCGCGCACTCCTTTGAGTTTACGCCGGCGATAGTAACAAAAAGCGGCATTCGGAACATGTCGACTGGGTTGCACTGCAGCGTGCGCGTGTGGAACCAGCCCAGCTTGGGAACGGCAGGCGACATAGCGCGTTTCAAATGCAAAAAGGGCCGATGACGCTGCCTGAAGCATGATCCCGAAAAAGCCTGTCCTCGGACTTCGATCCGAGGATGGCAACCGGTTTTCGGAAAAGATCGTGCGCAAGCAAAAGGCTAGAGCGGGATGACAATTCGACCAAAACTCATCCCGCTTTGGTCGCCGCATCGGCAACACGACAGAGGTTCTTATGGAAAACTCAAGAGGCGCGATTGCCTGCGACGTCATCAACCTGATCCTCGGTGCGCTGCTGTTTCTGAGCCCGTGGCTGTTTGCGTTCGCACCGGGTGCTGAAAGCTGGAATGCGTGGATAGCCGGCGGCATCATCGTGGTGCTTTCGGTTTCCGCACTGTCCGCGTTCGCCGAATGGGAAGAATGGATCAATCTCATCGTCGGCCTGTGGGCGATCGTTTCGCCCTGGGTGCTGAAGTTCTCTGGCGACAGCACCGCCGTCCGGACCGACATGATCGTCGGTGTGATCGTCGCGATCTTGGCGGCGATCGAGATTTGGCTGATGCATGGGGCGCCGCCACGACTGACTGAGGCGCGATAGTCCGCCGCCGATAAGTCGGTCACGTTGAAGCCTGCGGCATCGCGGGCTCGCAGCCCGCGATGACACGGGCTTTTTCCTGCTCTGCGACACCTCGTCTACCCAACCAAGCCGGACCTGCGCTAAGCTGAAGCCCAGGGGAGCCCGGGGGGAAGGGGACAGGGGCCGTGGATGCACGGTTTTGGCTGATACAGGCCTTCAACGGCATTTCCTACGGTGCGCTGTTGTTCCTGGTGGGGAGTGGACTGTCGCTGATCTTCGGCGTCATGCGCATCGTCAACCTGGCGCACGGCTCCTACTTTCTGCTCGGCGGTTACATGGCGCTGTCGGTGATCTGGGTCACCGGGTCGTGGCTCCTGGCTATTCCAGTGGCAGCGCTCACGGTGGCGATCATCGGCCTGCTGATGGAGCGGCTCTTTCTGCGGCCGCTGGGTTTCGATCCATTGCGGCAAGTCCTGTTGACGGTCGGCTTCGCCTTCCTGTTTCAGCAGGCGGCGCTTGATATCTGGACCGGCAATCCGTTCGACATCGAGCCGCCGGCGGCATTGACGCAAAGCGTCGTAGTCGGCGGCCTCCATCTGCCGCTCTATCGCATCTTCATGATCGCGGTGGCCGTCTTCATCGGGCTCACCTTGTGGCTGGTCATGGAGAAGACCCGGCTCGGCGCCACTATTCGCGCCACCGTGGATGATGCGCAGATGGCGCGCGGCGTCGGCATCGACACCTCGCGCATCGCCATGCTGATCTTCGCTCTCGGCGCATTCCTGGCGGCGCTCGGCGGCGTGATCGGCGGCGCCTTCGTCGGCGTCTATCCCGGTCTCGATTTCGAGATGCTGCCGATCGCATTTGCGGTGGTGATCATCGGCGGCATGGGCAGTCTCGGTGGCGCCGCGATCGGGGCGCTTCTGGTCGGGCTCGCCGACAATTTTGGCAAGGCGTTGTTCCCGGAAATATCCTACTTCACGCTCTATGCGCCGATGGCGCTCATTCTGGCAGTGAAGCCGACTGGTCTGTTCGGGCGCGAGTGACTGAGCATGGCGCCGTTGCGTATGAAAGTTTTGATCGTGATCGCGATACTCGCCGCCGCCGCATTGATCGTGCCGCATACCAATCCGTTCGTCATTCTATTGGCGACGCGTGCGCTCGCCTTCTCCATCCTGGTGATGAGCCTCGATATCCTGCTCGGCTTCACCGGCCTCGCTTCGCTGGGCCAAGCCGCCTATCTCGGCGTCGGCGCCTATCTGACCGCGATCCTTGCGGCGCGCTATCAGATCGGGCTGGGTTACGATTTCTGGCTGGTGGCGGCGCTTGGCATGCTCGGCGCTGCGGTCCTGGCCGCTTTATTCGGCCTGCTCGCGATCCGCGCCAGCGGGGTCTATTTCCTGATGATCACGCTGGCGCTCGGCCAATGCGTGTGGGGGCTGGCCTATCGCTGGAATTCGCTCACCGGCGGCGACAACGGCATCAATCTGCAGCACCGGCCAAAATTCGGCATCGACCTCGCCGACCAGGTGACGTTCTTCTACGTGGTGTTTGGCTTCTTCGCAGCGTCGCTCCTGATCATGTACACGCTAGTGCGCTCGCCGTTCGGCCGGAGCCTCGCCGGCATTCGCGAGCGCGAGCTGCGCATGAAGATCCTCGGCTACAATACGTGGCTGCACAAATATATCGCCTTCATCATCGCCGGCGCCTTTGGCGGTCTCGCCGGCGTATTGTGGGTGCACACCGCCGGCATCGTCAGCCCGGAGAACGTCGTGCTCACCACCTCGGTCGATGCCTTGCTGATGGCGGTGCTGGGTGGGCCCGGAACGCTGATCGGCGGCGTGATCGGCGCCAGCGTCGTGCTGTTCATCCGCGAATATCTCAGCACGCTGGTGCACTGGTGGCAATATGTGCTGGGCGGGGTCTATGTCCTGGTCATTCTTTATCTGCCGGGCGGCCTGATGAGCATTCCCGGGCGCATTCGCCAATGGCGCGCGGCGCGTTCGGAAGCGGCGGACACGCCAAACCTGGCGCCGGCCCGACAGTAAGCGACACGAACACGGAGGGAGTGAAAGCCATGACAAGCAAACTCATAAGGCGAGCCGGCCTGCTGCTGACCGGTGTCTGTCTCGCATTCGCGGCCGCCGCGCCGGCGGTGGCGCAGGAGGAGCTGCGCATCGGCTTCATCGCGCCGATGACCGGCCCGATCGCCCAGGTCGGCGCCGACGCGACCAACGGCTTCAAGATGTATCTCGACCGGGTGAAGAGCAATTTCGGCGGTGCACCGGTCAAGCTCATCGTCGAGGACAGCCAGGCCAAGCCCGATACCGCGGTGACCAAGGCGAAGAAGCTCATTCTCGACGACCACGTGCAGCTCCTGGTCGGCGGCGTGCTGGCGCCCGAGGGCTACGCGCTCGCCCCGGTGTCAACCGCCGAGAAGGTAGTTTACATCTCCGCCATCCCGGCGGCTGACGATCTCACCCAGCGCCAACTCGCCAATTATCCGTATTTCATCCGCACCGGCTGGACCTCGTCGCAGCCGCATCATCCGCTCGGCCAGTGGGCCTGCGACCAGGGCTATAAGAAGATCGTGGCGATCGCCGCCGATTATGCCTTTGGCTACGAGGTTGTCGGCGGCTTCCAGAAGGCGTTCGAGGATTGCGGCGGCAGGATCATCCAGAAAATCTGGCCACCGCTCTTCACCAAGGATTTCGGGCCGTTCATTCCGACGATCAAGAGCGACGCCGACGCGGTGTTCTCGCTGATGGTCGGGCCGATGGCGCTGCAGTTTCCCAAGCAGCTACGCCAATCCGGCTACACCAAGCCGATCGTCGGCGGCGGCACCAGCTATGACGAAGCGGCATTGCCGTTCATGGGCGACGAAGCGATCGGCGACGTGTCGGCGCTGCAATACAGCGCTGCACTGCAGACGCCGCAGAACGAAGCCTTCGTCAAGGAATACCGCAGCAAATACGGCAAGGTGCCATCGTATTTCTCCGAGACCAACTATACGACCGCGCTGATGATCGACGACGTAGTGAAGGAGACTAACGGCAAGTTCCCCGGCCCCGAAGCCTTCATCGCCAAGATGTCGGCGCTCAAGGTCGACGCGCCGCGCGGCCCGGTCAGCTTCGACGACATGCGCAATCCGATCCAGAACATCTACATCAAGAAGGTCGAGAAGACGAAGCTGTTCGGCTACGACAAGGACGAGCTGTGGGGCGTGGTGATCAAGACCTATCCGAACGTCAGCCAGTTCTGGACCTACGGCAAGGATGCGTTCCTCAAGCAGCCGGTCTATAGCCGCGACTTCCCGCCGTGTAAGTATTGCGAATGAGCGCCGTCGACGCCGTGCCGGTGCTCGAGTTGAAGGGCCTGTCCAAGGCCTTCGGCGGCTTGCGCGCCGTGCGTGGCGTCTCGCTGAAGATTATGCCCGGCGACCGCAAGGCGATCATCGGTCCGAACGGCGCCGGCAAGACGACACTGTTCAATCTGATCACTGGCATCCTGCCGGCGACCTCGGGCCGGGTGCTGCTGTTTGGCAACGACGTGACGCGATGGCCGAGCCATCGCCGCACCGCGCTCGGTATGGCGCGCACCTTTCAAGTCACGAGCCTGTTCCCGAGGCTCACCGTGCTCGACAACGTGCTGCTGGCGATCACGGGCCGTCGCGCCTCGAAATTCGTGATGTGGCGATTTCTGTCGAGCTACCGCGACGTCTACGACAAGGCGCATGAGCTGTTGGAACGTGCCGCTTTCCTCGATCGTAAGGACACCGAAGTGCGTTATCTCTCCCATGGCGAGCAACGCCAGCTCGAGATCGTCCTCGGGCTTGCCAGCGACCCGGACATTCTGCTGCTCGACGAGCCGGCCGCCGGCCTGTCGTCGGGCGAGTCGGCCGAGATGGCGCGGTTCCTGCAGAAGCTCGATCGCAAGATGGCGATTCTCTTGATCGAGCACGACATGGACATCGTGTTCGATGTCGCCGACGATATCTCCGTCCTGCATTTCGGCGAAGTGCTGGAAAGCGGCACGGCCGAGCGCATTCGCTCCAGTGCAAAAGTGCAGGAAATCTACTTGGGCACCGGTTGAGCCACGGTGGTTTAAGAAATGGCGATCCTCGACGTTCAGGATATCCACACCTATTACGGCGACGCCTATGTGCTGCAGGGGCTCTCGCTACAGCTAGAGCAGGGCGAGGTCCTCGGCCTGCTCGGCCGCAACGGCGTCGGCAAGACCACCATCGTCAATTCCATCGTGGGCTTTGTGCCGCCACGGCGCGGCCAGATTTTTTTCAAAGGCACCGACATCACCGGCTATTCGTCGTTCGCCATCGTGCGCAGCGGCATGGGGCTGGTGCCGCAAGGCCGCCGGGTATTTCCGACGCTCAGTGTCGAGGATAATCTCATGGTCGCCGAGCTCAGCCGGGAGCGCCATGGCTGGAACCTGGAGCGGGTTTACGCGCTGTTCCCGCGCTTGCGCGAACGGAGGAGCCAGCGCGCCAAGACATTGTCCGGCGGCGAGCAGCAGATGCTCGCCATCGGCCGCGGCCTGATGACCAATCCCGATTGCCTGATTATGGACGAGCCGTCGGAGGGGTTGGCGCCGATCATCATTCAGGGCCTGTGGGAGGCGATCGCCAAGCTCAAGCAGGAGGGGCTGTCCATCCTGCTGGTCGAGCAGAACGCCGCGCTGGCGCTCAAGCTGGTCGATTTCGTACACGTGATCTCGAAGGGCAGGGTGGTTTTTTCCGGGCAGCCTGACACGCTGTGGAGCAACCACGAGGTCAAATCGCGGTTTCTCGGCATATGAGCCGCGCGGCGCGCTATCGCTTGGCCTTTGTCGTCGGCGCGATCGTTCTCGTAGAGCTGTTGTGCCGCATTGGCGTGATCGACCGCCTGACCATGCAGCCGCCGAGCGCCATGGCGCGTGATCTGTTTGTGCTGCTGGCGTCAGGTACGATGAATCACGCCATGCTGAAGACGTTCGCCAATGTCGCCATCGCCTGTGCGGCGGCGGTGATTGCCGGCGTGATGCTCGGCGTCGCGCTGCATGGACGGCATGCCATCCGGCAGGTTCTGGAGCCGCTGTTCGCGACTTATTACGCTATTCCGATCTACGCGTTCTATCCGCTGCTCATCGTCTTGTTCGGCCTCGGCGACATGCCGCAGGTGCTGATTGGCTTCATGCTGGCCGTCGTGGTTGTGATCGTGAATACGCTCAACGGCCTCGACCGGGTAGCCCGGGTGCATAGGAAGACCGCGCAAGTCTATCGGCTCGGCCCGGCCGCGACCACGTTCAAGATCACGCTGCCGTCGGCCGCGCCTTACCTCCTCACTGGCGTCAAGCTTGCGCTGGCCTACGCCTTTATCGGCGTGATCGGCGCCGAGTTCATCATGTCGCGCACCGGCATCGGCTACGAGATCAGCTTCGCCTACAATAATTTCGACAACAAGATCATGTACCCGCTGATTCTGTTGATTCTTATCGTCTCGATCCTGCTCAACGCAATCCTGTCCCATTGGGAGCAGATTTTGATGCGAAGGCGAAATCGCTTATGATCGCGAAATCGTGGCAGCCCGCCGTCAACGGTCTGATCGTGATAGCGATGCTGCTCGCCGCCTGGCAGCTTTTGTTCGAATTTGCCGGCCGGCAGGCCATGACCGCGCCGGTCGAGACCTTCCGCTATCTGGCGCAGCTCCTGACGACCGATGCCTTCTGGGGGCATCTTGCCGAAACGTCACGCGCCTTTCTGTTCGCGCTTTTGCTAGCAGTCGTTCTCGGCCTCGTCATCGGCTTTCTGCTCGGGGCGCATCGCTTTTCCAGCGAAGTGTTCGAGCCGGTGCTGGTCGCGTTCTATTCCGTTCCGAAGATCACGCTGTATCCGATCATCCTGCTCGCCTTTGGTTTGGGCCTGCCCGCCAAGATCGCATTCGGCACGATTCACGGCATCGTGCCGGTCGCGATCTTCACCATGGCCGCCGTGCGCAACCTCAGCCCGATCCTGCTCAAGACCGCGCGCGTGCTGCGGCTGCCGCCCAAGGACCTGGTCGTCGCGGTGCTGCTGCCGGCGGCATTGCCGGAAATCTTCACCGGTATTCGCATCGGCTTTGCGCTGACACTGATCGGCACGCTGCTCGGCGAAATGTTCGGCGCGCAACGCGGTCTCGGCTATCTGCTGATGACCGCGATCGGTCTGCAGAATGTGCCACTCATCATGGCGGTTACGTTATTGATCGTGCTGTTCGCCGCATCGGTCAGTACGTTCTTGACCATCATCGACCATAGACTCCATCGCCGCGTGTCGTAGACTGCTGGCGCAAGACGACAGCGACGGCGGCGGGCAGCCGCCCACAAACGATCCGGGAGGAAGCATGTCTTCGATCATCAAATGGGGCGCGAGTGTTGCGTTCGCGCTTGCAGCGCTGCTGCCGTTGCGCGCCACGTCCGCAGAGCAGATCGTCGTTAGCAATTTCGGCGTCGCCGCCAACGGCATGCCTTACGCCATCGCCATGGAGAAGGGCTTCTTCAAGGAAGAAGGCGCCGATGTCAGCGGTATCCTGTCGTCGGCTGGCGGTGGCACCACGGTGCGCAATCTGATGACCGGCCATCTGTCCTACGGCGAAATTGATCTCGCCGGCACGGTCGCTGCGATCCAGCAGGGCGCCGACCTGAAGATCATCAGCGACAACGTGCTGACCGTCGCGGAGTTCGTCTGGGCGGTGAAGCCGGACTCGGCGATCAAGACCGTCCAGGACCTCAAGGGCAAGAAGATCGGCTACACCAATCCGCGCTCGACCAGCCAGGCGCTCGATATCCTGCTGCTCGAGCAGGCGGGGCTCAAGCCCGACGACGTCGAGTTGGTCAAGACCGGCGGCTTCGGCGAGGCCGTGGTGGCGCTCAATCTCGGGCTGATCGACGCCTCGGCTATCGCCGATCCAGTATGGTCGAAGAACAAGTCGCAGTTTCGCGTGCTGGTGTCGGCGAACGACGTGCTGCCGCCGCTGTGCAACGTCATCGGTGTGACGACCGCTGAAGCGGCCGCCACCAAGGGCGGCTTCATCCGCGCCATCCTGCGCGGCCGCCGCAAGGCGGTGGCGTTCATGTCGGAGCATCCCGACGAAGCCGCCGACATCGTCGCCAAGGCCTATAACCTCGACGTCGAAGTGGCCAAGAGCACGATCCACAACCTGGTGGCGCCAAGCAAATCCGGTGTGCCCTATTGGAGCGCCGGCAATTTCGATTTCACCGGCATGGATCGGATGATCCGCGCGCAAAAGCTGGTCGGCGCGCTGTCGGGCGAGGTCGATTGGAGCAAAATCGTCGACACGAGCTTCTTGGCGGACGATCTCAAGCCGAAGAAGTAGCGTGGCGCCTGACGGCCATCAAATTTTCAACAGCCGCTTGGCGTTTTCGTAATAGACTTTGTTTTCGTCTGCCGGCGTGAGCCCTATCTTTTTGATCACTTCGACGCCCTGCTTCTTCAGCACCTTGAGCGGCGGGGCGTCGGTGCCGAAGATGAAATGATCGGGGCCAACGGTCTCAAAACCGCAGCGCGCCGCCGGCGGGTGATAGCAGGTCGATTCCAGATACATCATCTTCAGGTAATGGCTCGGCGGATGCCTGATCAGCATCGGCTCGTAAGGCCCAAGGAAATACGCCTCGTCCTGCAAATTATAAGCGTAGTCCATCCGGCCGATCATTTCGCAGATGCCACCGCCCAGATGGGTGCCGACAAGCTTTAATTTCGGAAATTTCTCGAAAATGCCGCGCACGATCAGCCGTGCGATGGCGAGCGCATTGTCCATCGGTCGGCCGACGCTCGATGCCAGGCGATAGTCCTTCAGCCGTTCCTCGCCGAAACCGACTGACGGCGGATGGATCACCACCGGTACGTCGAGCTCGGTCGCGAGCTGGAAGAACGGCAGGGATTCGTCGTCGTCGGGATAATGGCCGGGGAGGCTGGATAGGATCCAGGCGCCTTTCAGGCCGTCCTGTCTGATGGCTCGCTCCCATTCGCGGAGAAACGCGTCGTCGCCGCTCGGCACCGCCGACGCCATGCCGTAGATGGTTTGATGCTTGTCTTGCAGCAAGGCAATGTAGCGGTTGACCTTTTTCACGGTTTCGAGCTGCTGGTCGCGATCCATGTTGCGCAATTCGTGGATCGGCTGGCTGACCACCGTGGCATCGACGCCGGCTTCCTTTTGCGCTTCCAAAACGTTCTCGATGGTCATCGGACAGCGGCCTCGCCAGAACGGGTCTTGCTGCTGTTCGGGAGTTTGGACGTGCGTATGGAAATCGATGATCATGCGGGCACTCTGTCAATGCAAAGAGGGGATCACGCAGTCGCGGCCGGTGCAGGGGAGGGCGACAGCTCCTCCAAGGTCTTGCCAGCGGTCTCGATCGAGAACAGGGCGCAGGTGATGCCGCCGACAATGGCGAACAGCGTGAACATGCCGTAGACGCCGCCGACGCCATAACCCGGCAGGATCAGCCCGACGAGGTACGGGCTGACCACCGACGAAGCGCGCTGCGATACGCTGGTCAAGCCGTGGCCTATGGCGCGCAGATGATTGGGGTAGTTCTCGGCGGTGTACATGCCGAGCGCTCCTGGGATCATGCCCATGAGCCCGAAGGCAAGCGTTGCCAGGGCGGCAAGCTCAAACGCAGTCAGGCTTGGCGCGAACGTCGCGATGAGCAGCGGCACCGCGGCAAGGAAGAAGCCGCCGGCGAACGCAACCTTGCGGCCGATGCGGTCGATGGTGAACACCGCCGTGAGCAGCACGCACAGCCCGACGATGTTGAGAATGAAGCCGTACAGGTTCGATTGCGACACCGGCAAATGGTAGATGGTGCGCATAATGCTCGGCAGCCATCCGGTCATCGCATAGGTGATGCCATAGGTGCAGAACCACAGGACCGCGAGCGAAAGCGTGCGCCTGAGATAAATCCCGGCGAACAGATCGCGGAAGCGGCCGCGGGCGGCGACCGCGGGCGGCACGCCGGTCGGAAGTGGCGGCAGCGGCACCGCGCCGTTCTTCGAAACCAAGGCCTCGATGCGGGTCAGCACGCGGTCGGCCTCCGCGTCATGGCCGCGACTGGCAAGCCAGCGCGGCGATTCCGGCAGCACCCGCAGCATCGGCAAGGCCAGCAACACCGGCAGCCCGCCGAGGATGAACGCCGATTGCCAGCCGAAATATGGAATCACGAACGAGCCGACCAAGCCCGCGGTGGTCAGCCCGACCGGGAACATCATCTGCTGTATCAGCACGAAGCGGCCGCGGCCCTTCGACTTCGCGAATTCGCTGACGTAGGTATTGGCGATCGGCACTTCGCCGCCGAGTCCGATGCCTTGGACGAACCGGATCGCGAACAATGTCCAGTAATCCGGCGCGAGCCCGCAGGAAAAGCTCATCAGCGAGAACAAGACGAGATTACCGGTCATAACCCGCACGCGGCCATATTTGTCCGCAAGCCAGCCGGAGAGCACGCTACCGAACACCTGACCCAAATAGCCGACCGAGATCATCAAGCCGATAAGCGATGGCGGGATGTGCCAAAGCGGTACGAGCACCGGCAGCGCATAGGCGATGGTCAAGGCGTCATAGGCATCGGAAAAATTCGCGCTGCCGACGACGAGACGCATCTTGCTGTGCCAGGGCGACAGCGGCAGCCGCTCCATGCGCGCCGCGATCCGATATCGGTCGATGGCCGCGTCCATGATTCCTCCCCCCCGCGCACCGTATTCCCCGATGTTCCCCGGATGATGAAGGCGCAACGGAATGGTGCGGCAAATCCCGATGATAGACAAGCCTAATGCCGTCCGAGCGCTTGTGACTATTTCTCCAGGCGCGCCACGATCTCGACATGGGGCGAATAGCGGAACTGATCGATCGGTACGATCGACGCGAGGTGAAAGCCGCCTTCCATCAAAAGCTGCACGTCGCGAGCGAACGTTGCGGCATTGCACGATACCGAGACGATGACCGGCACGGCGCTCGCCGCGAGAGCGCGTGCCTGTGCGTGAGCGCCCTGCCGCGGCGGATCGAATAGCACAGCGTCAAAGCCGTCGAGTTCTTCCATCGCCAACGGCCGGCGGAACAGATCGCGCCGCTCGACGTCGACCGGCTTGAGCCCGGCGGCGGTTGCCGCAGCGCGCTTGAGCGCGGCCAGCGCAGCGTCGTCGTCGTCGATGGCGCGGACACGGGACTTTTCGGCAAGCCGCAGAGCAAAAGGCCCCACGCCAGCGAACAGATCGGCGACGGCGGCTGCGCCGGCGCAAAATTCCACGGCGGTCCGCGCCAGCACCGCTTCGCCTTCGGCGGTTGCCTGCAAGAATGCCGCCGGCGGCAATGCCACGGTCGCCTTGCCGATGCGCAGCGTCGGGGCGCGATGCTGCGCGATGAGTTCGCCATGGCGGGTCAGCCGCGCCAGATCATGCGCGGCGGCGACGCGGGCCAGCGCCGCAGTGAGTGGCGTGATTAGCGTCCCGGAGCCGCGTACGTCGACGTCGAGGCCGCTGTCCGTCGCGGTGACCTGGACGTCGAGCGGCTTTTGCGCGGGCAACAGCACTTCGGCGATCGCCCACGCCGCCTTGAGCGCGCCATCGAGGCTCTTGGCCAAGATCGGGCAGCGGTCGATGGCGATGATCTGGTGCGCACGCTGAGCCGAAAAGCCGACCTTGAGGACGTCGCGCGGTCCGCGGGCGTGAAACACAGCGCGGCGGCGGCCTTCGCCGTGGGCGTCGATCAAATCGCCGACCGGCGCATCGATGCCCGCTTGGTGCAGCGCTGAGACCACGAGATTGCGCTTCCAGGCACGATATTGCTCGGTTTGCCAATGCTGCACGGCGCAGCCGCCGCAGATGCCGAAGTGCGGGCAGATCGGCGCGATCCGCGCCGGGCTCGGCACGTCGACGCGCAGCAGCGAGCGCCGATCGGGATGACCCGGCACGGCCTCAACTGCGACGGTCTCGCCGGGCAACGCGCCCGGCACGAAGATAGGCTCGGGATCGGCATCGACGACGCCGTCGCCGCGGTGGCCGAGCCGGTCGATGACGAGGCGTTCAACCACGCTGGGCCTCGAGGAAGAACTCGCGGTTACCGTCACCGCCGCGGACGGTCGACGGCACGATGTCGCCGACGTGCCAACCGAGCGACGTTACGAACGCGTTGATATCGTCGCAGACCTTGGCGTGAACGCGCGCATCGCGTACGACGCCTTTCTTGATGTCGCGCCGCCCCGCTTCAAATTGCGGCTTGATCAGCGCGACCAGCGTTGCTTGCGATTTGAGGAGCTTGCCGACCGCCGGCAGCACGAGCTTGAGCGAGATGAAGCTGACATCCACCGTGGCAAAATCCGGCTGCTCGGAAAGGCGCGCCGGATCGAGCGTGCGAATCTCGGTAGCTTCGAGCGATACGACATCGTCGCGGCCGCGCAGGCGGGAGTGCAATTGATCGCGGCCGACATCGATCGCATAGACCCTCTGCGCGCCGCGCAAGAGCAGCACTTCGGTAAAGCCGCCCGTCGAGGCGCCGACGTCGACACAGGTGCGGCCGCTGACATCGAGGTGAAAATGATCGAGTGCCGCCGCAAGCTTCACCCCGCCGCGCGACACGAACGGATGCTCGGGCGCGGCCTCGATGACGGCGGCCGTCGAAATTTCCTCGGAGGCCTTGCGCACCGGCATGCCGTCGGCGGTTACCAGGCCTGCCGCGATGGCGGCCTGGGCGCGAGCACGGCTCTCGAACAAGCCGCGCGCGACCAAGAGGCGATCGGCACGTTCCCGGGCGGTCATGGCCGATGATTATAAGCAAGATGCCCGGCTTTGGGCCGGGCATCCAACGTCCCGATCAATGTCGTGACGCGGTCAGGAGCGCACGAGCTTCACCGTCTCACCGCGCAGGTTCTGGCCGAGTGCTTCGAATGCCTTGGCGACAATGCCCTTCGAATCCAGGCCGGCTCTGCCGTACATGGCGTTCGGCGAGTCCTGGTCGATAAAGAGATCCGGCAGCACCATGGAGCGGACCTTGAGGCCGCGATCGAGCATGCCGTGCTCGGCGAGCGTCTGCAGGGCAAAGGAGCCGAAGCCGCCGATCGAGCCTTCCTCGATGGTCAGCAGCACTTCGTGCTCGCGGGCAAGCCGCAGCAACAGGTCGACATCGAGCGGCTTGGCGAAGCGAGCATCGGCCACGGTGGTCGAGAGCCCATAGGTCGCGAGTTCGTCGGCCGCCTTGAGGCATTCGCCAAGGCGGGCGCCATAGGAGAACAGCGCGATCTTGGTGCCCTCGCGCAGGATGCGGCCCTTGCCGATCTCGAGCGGCTTGCCCTCCTCCGGCATGGCCACGCCGCGGCCTTCGCCGCGCGGATAGCGTAGCGCCGAGGGCCGGTCGTCGATAGCGACGGCAGTCGCCACCATATGCACAAGGTCGGCTTCGTCGGCCGCAGCCATCAGAACGAATCCAGGCAGGCAGCCGAGATAGGCGATATCGAAGGCGCCGGCATGGGTCGGGCCATCGGCGCCGACCAGGCCGGCGCGATCCATCGCGAAGCGCACCGGCAAGCGCTGGATGGCGACGTCGTGCACCACTTGGTCGTATGCGCGCTGCAGGAAAGTCGAATAGATCGTGGCGAACGGCTTGTAGCCTTCGGTGGCGAGGCCGGCGGCGAACGTCACGCCGTGCTGCTCGGCGATGCCGACGTCGAAGGTGCGCTCCGGAAACACCTTTTGGAACAGGTCGACGCCGGTGCCCGACGGCATTGCCGCGGTGATGGCGACGATCCTGTCGTCCTTGCGCGCTTCCTTGATCAGGCTCTCGCCGAACACTTTCTGATAGGCGGGCGCGGCGGCCTTGGCCTTCACCTGGGCGCCGGTGGCGACGTCGAACTTGACGACACCGTGATACTTGTCGGCGGACTTTTCCGCCGGCGCGTAGCCCTTGCCCTTTTGCGTCACGACGTGAACGAGGACCGGCCCATTCCGCATATCGCGGACGTTCTCCAGCACCGGCAGCAGATGGTCGATGTTGTGGCCGTCGATCGGACCGACATAGAAGAAGCCGAGCTCGTCGAACAGCGTGCCGCCGGTGACGAGGCCGCGTGCGTACTCCTCCATCGCCATGGCGCGCTGCTCAAGCATTTTGCTCGGCATGTGCTTGGCGAACCAGCGCACCAGTTTGCGCAGGCGATGATAGCCGCGGCCGGAGACGCGGCGGGCCAGATAGGCCGACAGCGCGCCGACCGGCGGCGCAATCGACATATCGTTGTCGTTGAGCACGACGATAAGGCGTGAATCCATGGCGCCGGCATTGTTCATGGCCTCATAGGCCATGCCAGCCGACATGGCGCCGTCGCCGATCACGGCGATGACGTTGTTCTGCTTGCCCTGCAGGTCACGGGCGACCGCCATGCCAAGAGCGGCGGAAATCGAGGTCGATGAGTGGGCGGCGCCGAACGGGTCGTATGTGCTTTCGGCGCGCTTGGTGAAGCCGGAGAGCCCGCCGCCCGTCCGCAGCGTGCGGATGCGGTCGCGGCGGCCGGTCAGGATCTTATGCGGATAGGCTTGGTGGCCGACGTCCCAGATCAGACGATCGTTCGGCGTGTCGAAGACGTAATGCAGCGCCACGGTCAGCTCGATGACGCCAAGGCCGGCACCGAGATGGCCGCCGGTCACCGCGACGGCGTCGATCGTCTCCCGGCGCAACTCGTCGGCAACCTGACGAAGCTGATTTTGCTTGAGTTGCCGCAGGTCGGTCGGCGTCTTGATCTGGTCGAGCAAAGGGGTCTTGGAGACAACAACAGTCACGCCATGCTCCTTAATACCGACAAACGATTTAACCGACATACGGTTTATCGCCTAACGGCGTTTATTGGGGTCTAGTGCGCGCCCATCCTCACGCACGGTCGTCACGCATACGGTCCCAGATACGCGATCTGCCTGTTTTTACACCATTGCAGGCGAAAAGGGCAATTTGCCCCCTATCCGGCCCAGGAACTCCCAGGCATTATAGAGGCTTATAGTTGGGTAGCGTTTGGGGTTTTGCCATGGCACCAAGAGCGAATTGGAAAGGATTCCTGAAGCTTTCATTAGTCTCCTGCAGCATCGCTCTGGTTCAGGCAACTTCGTCCAAGGACAGGGTCCGGTTCAATATCATTAACCGCGAGACTGGTAACCGCGTACGGTATCGGCAGGTAGACGCCGAAACCGGGGACGATGTTCCCGAGGAGGATAGGGTTAAGGGCTACAAGACTGCCGACGGGTCCTATGTGCTCCTGGAACCGGAGGAATTGGACGAGGTGGCGCTGGAAAGCACCCACACTATCGAGATCGACTCCTTCGTGCCGCGCAAGGACATCGACGAAATCTACCTCGACACGCCCTATTACCTATTTCCCGATGACGAAGTCGGCACCGAGGCCTTCGCGGTGATCCGCGAGGCCATGCGCTCAACCGCGCTCGTCGGGCTTGCCCGCGCCGTGCTGCACAACCATGAGCACGTGCTGATGCTGGAGCCCTTCGACAAGGGCATCAAGGCGACCGCGCTGCGCTACGCCGACGAAATTCGCGACGCCAAGGACTATTTCTCGGAAATCGGCGACGTGAAGGTGCCGAAGGACATGCTTGAGTTGGCCGAGCACATCCTCAAGACCAAGCGTGGCCACTTCGACATGTCGAAATATTCCGACCGCTACGAAGACGCGTTGAAAGCGCTGATCAAGGCCAAGCAGGCCGGCCAGCCGGCGCCCAAGCTTCCGGCGCAGCCGTCGAACGTCATCAATCTGATGGACGCGTTGCGCCGGTCGGTGAAATCGGAGCGCGGCAGCGACGCGGCGCCACAACGCGGCAAGACCCGGGTGCGGGCGAGCGCCGCGGCCCGCAAGCGTGGCGCCGCCAAGACGAAACGTCTCAAACGTGCAAGCTGATGCGACGTGGCGCTCGATGTTTACCGCAAGAAGCGTAAATTCTCGGTCACGTCGGAGCCACGCGGCCGCACCAAGCGAGGGGGCGGCGGCAGCGCCTACGTCATCCAGAAGCACGCCGCGCGCCGCCTGCATTACGATCTGCGGCTCGAGCTCGACGGCGTGATGAAGAGTTGGGCCGTCACCCGCGGTCCGAGCCTGAACCCCAACGACAAACGGCTCGCGGTCCACGTCGAGGACCATCCGATCGAATACAACAAATTTGAAGGCACCATTCCGCGCGGCGAATATGGCGGCGGCACGGTGATGATCTGGGACCGCGGCACCTGGCATCCGGTGGGCGATGCGCACAAGGGGCTCGCCAAAGGCCATCTGGAATTCGAGCTCGACGGCGAGAAGCTGCGCGGCCGCTGGCACCTGGTGCGCCTTCGCGCCAAAGCGAAGGACCGCCACGACAACTGGCTGCTCATCAAGGGCAAGGACGACGAGGCGCGTGGGGCCGGCGCCAAGGACATTCTTGAAGCAGAGCCCAACTCGGCGGCAACCGGCCGCTCGATCGACGAGATTGCGTCAGGCAAAGGCAAGAAGCGGGTCTGGCATTCGAACCGCGCCGGCGGCGGCAAGGGCGCCGTGCCGCAAAATCCCGCCACCGCCAAGTCCGGCATAAAACCTTGGGCGCGGCCAGGAAAGGCGGCCACGGCGACGGCAGCGGTCGCTCGAAAGAAAAGCGCGGCGGGCGCCCACGCCCGGTTGCCGGATTTCGTGGCACCGAGCCTCGCCATGATGTACGAGCGACCGCCGCGCGGCAAAGAGTGGCTGCACGAGATCAAATATGACGGCTACCGCATCGAGGCGCGGCTCGATCACGGCAAGGTCAAGCTGTTGACGCGCAACGAGCAGGATTGGACGCACCGTTTCAAAACGATCGCGGCGGCGATCGCGGCACTGCCGGCCGAGACCGCGCTGCTCGACGGTGAATTGGTGGTGGAGGACGACAATGGCGTTTCCAGCTTTTCGCTGCTGCAGATCGCTCTCAAGAACGGCCGCAGCGGCCGCTTGGTCTATTACGTGTTCGATCTTCTCTATCTCGATGGCCATGACCTGACCGGCGAGTCGCTGACGGCCCGCAAGGCGGCGCTGGAACGCCTGCTCAAGGCGGCGGGCGACAACGGCCCTATCCGCTACGCCGGACATCTCGAAGAAGACGGCACGACCGTGTTCAAGCACGCCCGCGACATGCATCTCGAAGGCATAGTCTCGAAGCGCAAGGACGCGCCGTACCGCTCCGGCCGCTCCGACAATTTCGTCAAGAGCAAAATCCACGACGAGCAGGAGTTCATCGTCGCCGGCTTCAGCCCGGCGAGCGCATTGCCCCATGCGGTCGGCGCCTTGACGGTTGCGGTGCGCGAGGACGGTGAGTTGCGCTACGCCGGCCGGGTCGGCACCGGCTACACGCGGGAAATCGCTCGTGACCTGTGGCGGCGGCTCAAGCCGCTGCAGGTCGCCATGCCGCCGCTCGACTTGCCAAAGGACGAGCGGCGCAAGGATGTGATCTGGGTTGAGCCGAGGCTCGTCGTCGAGGCGGAATTTCGCGGCATCACCCACGACAATCTGTTGCGGCAGGCTTCGTTCAAGGGTGTGCGCGAGGATAAGCCGGCGAGCGAGGTCGTGCGCGAAGAGCCGGTAGTGGCGGCGGCGCAACGGCAAGCAACCAAGAAGTCAGCAAAGCCCAAGGCCGGCGCACGTGCCAAAAGTGACGTCCCGATTGGCAACCTCCGTCTGACCCATCCCGACCGGGTTTACTGGCCCGACGTCGGCGTCACCAAACAGGACTTGGCCGACTATTACGCCAGCGTTTGGGATTGGATGGCGCCGCACATCGTTGGGCGGCCGTTGGCGCTCTTGCGCGCGCCCGAAGGCGTCGGCGGCGAGGCGTTTTTCCAGAAGCACATTGCCGCCAACGTCAAAAGCTCGCCACTGCGCCATTTGGTCAAGGCCAAGGAGCACGACGTTATTGTCGTCGTGCAACGCGACGACCTCATCGCACTGGTGCAATCGGGCGCGCTGGAGATCCACGTACGCGGCTCGCGGCTGGAAGCGCTCGATGTCTGCGACCGAATCGTGTTCGATCTCGATCCGGGAGAGGGCGTCGCCTGGAAGGAGATCGTCGCCGCCGCGCGCGAGATTCGCGAGCGGCTTGAAGGCGTGAACCTCAAAAGCTTCGTCAAGCTCACTGGCGGAAAGGGCATCCATGTCATGGTGCCGGTCGACAGCACCGATTGGGAGACCGCGAAAGATTTTTCACAGGCCGTGGTGATGAGCTTGGTCGCCGATTCGCCGCGGCGCTACGTCGGCAAGATGACGAAATCGCTGCGCAAGGGCAAAATCTTCATCGACTATTTCCGCAATTCGCGCGAGGCGACATCGGTCGCCGCCTATTCGACCCGCGCTCGCCCTGGAGCGGCCGTCTCGGCGCCGCTGTCGTGGGACCAACTCGGCCGCGTCAAAAGCGCCGATGTTTACACGGTACTGAACCTGACAAAGACGTTTAAGCAGGACCCGTGGTCGGAAATCACCAAGGTGCGGCAGAAGCTGCCGAAGTTTTAGCGCATCACCCTGCGAGCCTGAAGCGCTCGGCCTTCGGCTCGAAGCGCGAGCGGAAGATTTCCGCGTCCAGCGGGTCGGCGAAGCAGTAGCGTACGAAGGCTGCGTAATCATCCTCGACATACATGTCGAACTTCTCGACGTATTTGATGAGGAAATTCAGGATCTCGCTATCGTCGGCGAGTTGCTGCCGCGGCAGCACCACCTGATAGGGGCATTCTTCGTCCAATTGGCGCAGCCACGCGCTTCTCTTGTCCGCATCCATGGTCGCCTCGACTCTTGACCGGAGCCGACTATTGTTCCCTTTTTGTTCTAGTCTGTCAAGCTGTTTTTCAAGGCTTGGCCGGGCAACGCAAAGGAAAGGGCAATAGAGAAAGCGGCGATTTTCCCGGCTATTCGACATCGAGCGGCTCGCTGCCGATCGGCTTGCCTTGGGCGTCCAGCGTGATCTTCTCGACGCGGGCCTCGGCCTGACGCAATAGCTCTTCGCAACGGCGTTTCAGGGCCTCGCCGCGTTCGTAGATGGCAACCGACTCCTCGAGCGGCACCTTCCCCTCTTCGAGCCGTTTGACGATCGATTCCAATTCCTCGATCGCGCGCTCGAATGGCATCTGCGCAATATCGTTGTCGTTCTTCTCGGCCATGCCGGCTTCCTATCCCCGCATCAACGTCGTGACGTGCGCGGCGACCGA
This sequence comes from Xanthobacteraceae bacterium, assembly GCA_030039105.1. Lineage (GTDB taxonomy): Bacteria > Pseudomonadota > Alphaproteobacteria > Rhizobiales > Xanthobacteraceae > BOG-931. Next base: position 2,851 of record JASHQO010000316.1, on the reverse strand, counting down.
ATTGCCGAGTGCACGTAGGTCATAGCCGCCTTCCAGCAGCGAGACCAGGCGGCCACCAGCAAATTGGTCGGCGACCTCCATGATTTTCTGCGTCGCCCAGACGAAGTCGTCCTCGGTGAGATTGATATTGGCGAGCGGGTCGCGCATGTGGGCATCGAAGCCGGCGGAGATGATGACGAGCTCGGGGCGAAAATCGTGCAGTCGCGGCAAGATTCGCGTCTCGAACGCTGTGCGGAATTGCTCGCCGCCGTCGCCGGGGCGCAGCGGTGCGTTGACGACGGTGTTGTGCTCGCCGGATTCGATGACGGCGCCGGTGCCGGGGAACAGCGGCATCTGATGGGTCGAGCAATACATCACCGACTTGTCGGCCCAGAAGATCTCCTGCGAGCCGTTGCCGTGATGCACGTCGAAATCGATGATTGCCGCGCGGGCGACACCGTGTCGCTTCTGCGCATGGCGCGCGGCAATGGCTGCATTGTCGAATAGGCAAAACCCCATCGGCCGCGCGGTCTCGGCATGGTGGCCGGGCGGACGCGTGGCGACGAAGGCGTTATCGATCTTCTTCGCCAGCACCTCGTCGACGGCGAGCGTGGCGCCGCCGACCGCGCGCAATGCGGCTTCGTAGGTGCCGGGCGACATCGATGTGTCCGCATCGAGCCGCACCATGCCCTCCTTGGGCGAGGCATCGCGCAGTTCCTCGATGTAGTCGGTCGGATGGCATAGCGCGATGGTCTCGAGTTCCGCCATCGGTGCTTGCGCGCGTTGCAGCGATTGGAATTTCTCCGCCTCGAGCGCTTGTTCGATGGCACGCAGCCGGTCGGGCCCGTCGGGATGGCCGGCAGGGGTCAAATGCTGCAGGCAGGCGGGATGGCTGATCAGGAGAGTTGACATTGGATCAATGTAGGATGGGTTGATCGCAAGCGAAACCCATCATCGGGCTTTCGGCGGCCCGCTGTGGGTTGCGCGGCTCGCTCGCTCATCCATACCACGTCAAAGCTGCCTCGGCACCGATCAGGCCGGGCGCGCCTTCGACGATGGTGCGCTCGAGGCCATGGGCCTGGACGGCAAAATTCTCGGCGAAGAAGCGCGCTAGCGCCAGGCGCGGCGCGGCGCCGTCGCCGAGCCGCACCGCGGCGAGCGCGTCACGCGCCAGATAGCAGCCGCCGGTGGCGATGCCGAACAGTCGCAGATAGGGGCTGGCGCCGGCGAGCGCTGCGTCGGCGTCCTTGCCGTTTTGCTGAATGAGCCAATGGGTGGCGCGGGTCAGGCTGTCGAGCGCTTCTTTGAGTCGTAAAGGCGCCCAGCCGAGGGCCGGATCGTTGCTGGCGCTCGCTGCATCGACAATGCTGCGCAGCTCCGCAAGGTGCGCCGCCACCGCCTCGGTAAGCGGCAGCTTGCGCGTCACGAGATCGATCGCCTGGATGCCGTTGGTGCCTTCGTAGATCGCGGCGATCCGCGCGTCGCGAAACAGTTGCGCCGCTCCGGTCTCCTCGATGAAGCCCATGCCGCCGTGCACCTGTACGCCGAGCGAGGTGACCTCGTTGGCGATGTCGGTCGAGAACGCCTTGGCGACCGGGGTGAGCAGCGACAGGCGATCGTGCGCCGCCTTGCGCGCCGCCACGTCGGTGGCGCGCTCGGAACGATCGAGGGCCACGGCGGTGGCGTAGCAGATGGCGCGCGCTGCCTGGGTCAGCGCGCGCATGGTCAGCAGCATGCGCTTGACGTCGGGGTAGGCGATCAGCGGCGCCGATTCCGTCGCCTTCATGCCAGGCGTGCGGCCTTGCTTGCGGTCATGGGCATAAGCCAACGCCTGTTGCGTCGCTGCCTCGGCAATGCCGACGCCCTGCACGCCGATGGCGAGCCGCGCTCGGTTCATCATGGTGAACATGCAGGCCATGCCGGCATTCTCTTCGCCGATCAGATAACCCACAGCACCCTCGTTATCGCCGAGGATCATGGTGCAGGTCGGCGAGCCATGGATGCCGAGCTTGTGCTCGACCGAATGGGCGCGCACGTCATTGCGCTTGCCCGGCGAGCCGTCGGCGTTGGGCAGGAATTTTGGCACCAGGAACAACGAAATGCCGCGCGTGCCGGGCGGCGCGTCAGGCAGCCGCGCCAGCACGAAATGGACGATGTTGTCGGTGAGGTCATGCTCGCCGTAGGTGATGAAGATCTTCTGGCCTTTGATGCGATAGCTGCCGTCGGGCGCACGCTCGGCGCGGGTGCGCAGCGCGCCGACGTCGGAGCCGGCCTGCGGCTCGGTGAGCTGCATGGTGCCGGTCCACTCGCCGGTCACGAGCTTTTCCAGATAGGTGCGCTTGAGCACATCGCTGCCATGGGCATGCAGGGCATCGATCGCCGCGATGGTGAGCAGTGGCCCAACGGCAAACGCCATGGAGGCCGCGTTCCACATTTCGATGCAGGCAATGTTGAGCGACTGCGGCAGGCCTTGTCCGCCCCATTCCGTGGGCGCGGCGAGGCCGTTCCAGCCGCCGTTGCGCCAGGTGGTGTAGGCCTCCTTCCAGCCCGTCGCGGTGGTGACCACGCCATCCTTGAACGAGGCGCCAAACTTGTCGCCGACCCGGTTGAGCGGCGCGATGACCGCTCCGGCCAGGCGCCCGGCTTCGGCCAGCACCGCCTCGACCACGTCGGCGGTGAGTTCGCCGAACAGCCCTTCGTCGAGGGCGGCGCCAAGGCCGGCGCCGTTCTTAAGCGCAAAGCCGATGTCGGCGAGCGGGGCCTGATAGGTCACCGGCGATCTCCATAGGTTTCAACGGTTGTCACGCCCGGCGGCGGGGCGATGCCGTCGGGCAGGAAGAAGTCTTGCGCCAGCGGCTGCGTCGGATCGATG
>JASHQO010000315.1 GCA_030039105.1 Xanthobacteraceae bacterium | reverse complement strand
TGAAGTAGCCTGGATCTTGCTGGAAGATGCCTGCGGCCTTGATCGAGTAGGAGCCATCCATCAGCCGTTGGCGCCACTCGACCTGGCCGAGCACGCCCTGTTGGGTCGTCGCCAGAGTCGAGAAGGTCAGGTCGTAGTTCGGCGCCAGTGCCCAGAAATAGGAATTCTCGATACCGAAGCCGTACTGCGACGTCTCGCTGATCATCGGAAACAGGAAGCCGCTCTTGCGCTTGACCGTTGGATCGGGCGCCGACATGAACGGTACCCAGGCCAGCGGCACGCCGAAGAATTCGATGCGCGCGTCCTCGAAGTAGAGCATCTTCTCGCTTTGATCGTGGATGATGCGCGCGGCCTGGACCTGCCAGAGCGGCGGCTTCTTCGGGTCGTTGGCGCACGGCGCGCAGGCGGTATAGACGCCGTTTTGCAGCACCGTGTAGGTGCCCTGGGTGCGGTCGGCGCGCTGCGCGGCGAAGCGTGTATCGTCGACGGTCTCGAGGCGCAGCGAGTCGACGAAGCCGTCGCGATAGTCGTCGGTGAGGTCGATGACTTGGCCGTAGGTGATCTGGCCGTTGGCTTCGGTCAGCCGGACGTTGCCTCGCGCCACCAGACGTTTGGATTTCTGGTCGTAGGTCACCTCGTCGGCTTCGATGGTGGCGCCGTTGTAGTAGATCTGCACATTGCCGACCGCCGACACCGTGTTGTTGGTGTAGTCGTAGCGGATCTCGGTGGCTTGCACGAGCATCGGCCCGTTGGCCGGCGCCGGCGGCGGCTTCGGCTGTGCCGGGCGTTGCAGGAAGCGGAACGGATTGATGCCGACGCCTTGCGCCGCGGCGCGGTCGGGCACGAGCCACGCGCCGGCGCCGACGATCAGCAACGCAGCAACAAGCGCAGCGCCCAAACGGGCGCCAACGCGCAAACCGGGACGCACGGGGACGACGGAACGCGTCACTATCCGTCCTCCTGGAACAACAACGCGACGAATCCGGTCAGGCCGCCGACCAGCACCGGCGTCCACGCCGCGGCGATCGGCGACAGCAATTCCGACTTGCTCATGTCTTCAGTGATCTTCTGCAGCACGAACAGCAGGAATCCCGCCGACACGCCGCTGAGCACCATCTTCTGCACGCCGCCGAAGCGGAAGAAGCGCAGACTCACCGAACAGGCGAGCAGCACCATGGCGGCGAGCTGGAACGGACGCGCCAGCAACTGATCGTATTGCAGCCGGTAGCCGGCCGCCCGCAGCCCGGCGCGATCGGCCATCGTGATGTAGCTCGGCAATTGCCAGAACGGCACCGTCTCCGGCGTGGCAAAACTTTCGCGCACCTGCTCCAGCGTCAGGTTGGTTTTCAGCCGGTGGCTGTCCTCGATGAGGAGCGGCTTGCCGGCCTCGTAGATGCGCACATCGTCGAGTTGCCAGTAGCCGTCCTTGAGCGCCGCGCTGCGCGCTTCGATGCGCTGTTCGAAGTGACCCTCGGCATCGAAGGTGTAGACGCTGACGGTGCCGAGCGTCGCGCCCTGCTGCTGGCTGGTCTTGGCATTGATGATGGCGGCGCCGTCGGCGCTCTTCTGGCGCACCCAGAAGCCGCTGGTGCTCTCCTGCAGGGCCGAAGGCACCTCGCCGACTACTTCGGATTCCAGGCGTTTGGAGCGTTCCTGCAAGGTGGCCGAGATCGGGTTGTAGATCGTGGTGGCGACGGCGCCGAACAGCACCGCGCCCAGCACCGCCGGCATCACGAATTGCCAGGCCGATACGCCCGCGGCGCGTGCGATCACCAACTCCAGCCGGCGCGACAGGTTGAGGTAGCACGACATGGTGCCGACCAGCACGGAAAACGGCATGATGCGCTCGGTCAGCGCCGGCACGCGGTACATCGAAATCTGGGCCAGCAGCCAGGGTGTGGCGTTGGGCCAGTCGGCGCCGCGGCGCATCAACTCGACGTAGTCGATCATCGCGCCGAGCACGATCACGCCGATGAACGAGCCGACGACGGAAGAGATGAACCGTTTGCCGAAATAGCGCGCGAGCGTTCCGGAGACCATCGGCCGCTCCTCAATTGCGCGCGACGCGGTCGGCGACCGCGGTGGCGACACGCACCACGATGGTGGATGGCTCGATCGCCTGACCGCGCGAAATTTGCCACAGGCCGGCGATCGCGGTGCCGATCAGCGCGATGAATTGCACGGCGAGAACGGCCGGCACATGGACGCCGACGATGGTGCTGACGAAGCCGGTGAGACGCAGCAGCGCGATTACGCCGACCATGCCGAGCAGTGCCAACGTCCGGCTTTGCCGTGTCGTCTGCGGCGGCCCGAGGAAGGTGAACGCCATGATGATGAACGTGATCGGATAGAGCGGCGTCGCCAGCCGGTCGTAAAGCTCGGAGCGGTACTGGTCGGGCTGCGCGATGTAGAGTGCGTCGTCGGCCCGCGGCCACAACAGCTCCCAGATGTACTTTTCGCGCACCGTATAGTTCGAGTTCTGCGGGCCGGAGGTGAATTTCGACAGGTCGAACGCGTAGCGGTCGAAGGTGATGATGCGCGGATCGCGTTCACCGGCGGCGACTCGCTGAATGCTGCCGCCTTCCATGCCGAGGAACGAGCCGTTTTCGTTTTTCACGATCTCGCCCTGCTCGGCCAGATAGGTCGAGTGCTCCTTCGGATCGCGGGCGTCGTCGACGAAGATGCCGACCAGGAGGCCGTTCGGCCGACGGTCGGCGATATGGAAGGTGAGATTGCCGCCGACCGTGGTGAAGCGGCCGGGCTGCACGATGTTGGTGAGGATGTCGGCGCGCACCTGCGCGCCCCAATCGCGCAATTTGCGCAAGCTCACCGGCGAGACATAGGCGGCGATGCCGGCGACTAGGACGGAGACCACCAGTGCCGTTGCCATGAACGGGCGCAGCAACAGCCATGGCGACATGCCGGCGGCGTTCATCACGATGATTTCGGAGTCAGAGCCGAGTTTGCTGAGGACGTGGGCGACCGCCATGACCAGCGCGATCGGCGCCAGGATCATCACCAGGAGCGGAATGATCATGCCGGTGATGCCCATGAACACGAATAGCGTCTGCCGCTGACTCGTGATCAGGTCGAAATCGCGCATCGCTTGCGTGAACCAGATCACCACCGTCAAGCTGACGAGCGTGATCAGGAACGCAACCATGGTGGTGCGAAATACGTAGCGGCCGATCGACCCCATCCGACCCAACATCCCCGCTGACGGCCCGCCCTCTGACCGCCTCGGCCCCCTTAGCGCCCGCCCCACGACGCGAGCTGATCTCCCCAATGCAAGTCCTTTCATGCCTTCACAAAATGGCTTGCCCAAGGCAGACCTATTGGGCATGCACAGGAACCGGCCTGGACATGAACAACAAGCGGTTAATCCGGGCGGTTGGGACCGCCAATCCGCCGCGGCGCCATCATTTCGAGCACCCTTTGCAGGAGGCCGGCGCCCGGGTCATATGGCGGATCGAATCTAGCGGGTCAGGAAGGACCGAATCATGACGGACGCCCCCAAGCTTGGCTTTACGACCTTCACTCGCTGGCGCGGCGTTCTCATTGTGTTCTGCGGGGAAAACACAAAATTCGGCCCCGCGACCCAGCGCATGCTGGCTTCGACCGGCGACCTGGTGCGCCGCGCGTCGGCCGCCGAGCGCTTCACCGGCAAGAACGGCTCGGTGCTCGATATCGTGGCCCCGTCGGGACTAAAGGCGCCCCGGCTGGTCGTGATCGGCACCGGCAAGGACAGCGACCTCAAACGCAAGGACCTGGTCAAGCTCGGCGGCCTTGCCATCGGCAAGGTGCCGGCGGTTGCCGCCGAGGCGACGATCGTTGCCGAATTCGCCTCGGGCGCGCTCAAGGGCGATCAGGTTGCCGATCTCGTGCTCGGCGCGCGCCTGCGCGCCTATAGCTTCGACCGCTATAAGACCAAGCGCAAGAAAGACGACGACCGGCCAAAGAAGGTCGAGGTCGATTTTGCCTGCAGCAATCCGGCTGCTGCGGAGAAGGCCTGGGCCGTGGCCGCAGCCGTCGCCGATGGCGTCGTCTTGGCGCGCGATCTCATTAATGAGCCGGCTAATGTGCTCTATCCGGCTGAATTCGCGCGCCGCGCCGGGGCGTTGACCAAGCTCGGCGTCAATGTCGAGGTGCTCGACGTCGCCGCGATGAAAAAACTTGGCATGGGCGCGCTGCTTGGCGTCGGTCAGGGCTCGATGCACGATTCCAGGCTCGTCGTGATGCGCTGGAATGGCGGCAAGCGCGGCGCCGCGCCATTGGCCTTCATCGGCAAGGGCGTGTGCTTCGACACTGGCGGCATTTCCATCAAGCCGGCAGCCGGCATGGAGGACATGAAGGGCGACATGGCCGGCGCCGCCTGCGTCGCCGGGCTCATGCATGCGCTTGCCGCCCGCAACGCCAAGGTCAACGCTGTCGGCGCCATCGGTCTGGTCGAAAACATGCCCGACGGCAAGGCGCAGCGGCCCGGCGACATCGTCAAGACCATGTCGGGGCAGACCATCGAAATCATCAATACCGATGCCGAAGGCCGCCTGGTGCTCGCCGACGTGCTGCACTACGTCAACAAGCGCTTCAAGCCGCGCTTCCTGATCAACCTTGCTACCCTGACCGGCGCCATCATCGTAGCGCTCGGCCAGGAATATGCCGGCATGTTCGCCAACGACGACAAGCTGGTCGAGCGCCTGGTCAAGGCCGGCGAGGCGACCGGCGAACGGGTCTGGCGCATGCCGCTCGGGCCGGAATACGACAAGATGATCGATTCCAAATTCGCCGACATGAAAAATACCGGCGGCCGCTGGGGCGGTGCGATCACCGCGGCGCAATTGCTGCAGCGTTTCGTCGACAAGACGCCATGGGTGCATCTCGACATCGCCGGCACCGCGCTTGGCTCGCCGCAGACCGACATCAACAAGAGCTGGAGCTCCGGCTGGGGCGTGCGGCTGCTCGATCGCCTGGTCGAGGAGTATTACGAGCGGTGAACGCCGGCGCCATGACCGAAGTGCTGTTCTATCACCTCAAGGGTCAGACGCTGGAACAGGTGCTGCCCGCGCTGTTGCAGCGTTCGCTGGAGCGCGGCTGGCGCGTCGTGGTGCAGGCCGCTTCCGACGAGCGCGTCGACGGGCTCGACGCCCATTTGTGGACCTGGCGCGACGACGCCTTTCTGCCGCACGGCACCTGGCGCGACAGCGAAGCCGCCGAGCATCCCATCGTGCTCACGGTCAACGAAGACAATCCGAACGGCGCCGGCGTGCGTTTCCTGGTCGAAGGCGCCGGCTTGCCCAAGGATGCCGCCGCTTATCAGCGTCTCGTCTTGCTGTTCGACGGCGAAGATCCCGAGGCCGTCGAAACTGCTCGCGCGCGCTGGGGCGAGGCCAAATCTGCAGGCTTTGAGGTCACCTATTGGCAGGCCGATGAGAGCGGTCGTTGGCAGCGCCAAAGCTGATATTTATGGATCTAGAATGAGCTCAAAGAATCCATCGTATACGATTGAAATGTAGTATCTTTTTTGTTGTTAATGATATTGCTTAAGTGACCTTCCCAAAGCGCATTGCTGCACGCGATATCTTTTGCTCTGGAGGTATTTTGGATGCTATAGTTGTTCCATGAATAAACGTTCAGTCAAAAAGGTGCGGGCCGCGAAAGCGAGCCAGCGTCCCGCGACGCGCAAAGCGTCAGCGCGGAAGGCTCCCGCACGCCAGTCGGTGCATAAGCCGGAGGCTCCAGGGATCGTCAACATCACTCCGGTGCCCGTCGCGCAAGTCGTGGCGCGCGCCCCGACGTTCCGGACGCACAAATTTAGCGTTGGCCAGACCGTGTTCTATACGTCGAGCCCGATCAGCCGGCCCGGCGCGAGCGGCAGCTATCAGGTGGTCCGCCTGCTGCCGTCGGATGGCGACGACTACCAGTATCGCATCAAGAATCCCGGCGAGGCGTTTGAGCGCGTTGCCAAGGAAAGCCAGCTCGAAATCGAGCACTGATCGCGACTGCGAAAATCCATTTGCCTGTTTGGCGCGGCGCGGTGGCGCGCTGCGGTCATGCCGCGGTTTTGCCGCTGGAGTATCGATCATCGCTGCGTCATACTTGGCTCGGTCGCCGGCGGCGTCTGCGGCGGTCGAGTAGGGGTGTAAATGCTCGGCGTCGATCCCC
>JASHQO010000314.1 GCA_030039105.1 Xanthobacteraceae bacterium | reverse complement strand
CGGCAGCGGCGCCGCGCAGGCGCAATCCGGCTTCGACCGGCCCGGCGGCGACTATGCCAGTGCGCCGGTACCCGGCGGCGATCCCGCGGCGTGCGCCGCGCGCTGCGAACGCGAGGCGCGCTGCCGGGCCTGGAGCTTCTCCTATCCGTCCGGATCGGGCGCGCCGGCGACGTGCTGGCTCAAGCGCAAAGTGGTGCCGCGCGTCGAAGCAACGTGCTGCGTCTCGGGCGTGCGCGGCGCCGGCGTCATCGAGCCGAAATCGGGCGATACCGAATTCTCCATCGACCGCTACGGCGGCGACTACAAAACGTTCGAGACCGCGGCCGATCCGAAAGGCAAGACCTGCGCCGACGCCTGCCAGGCCGATAATCGTTGCAGGGCCTGGACCTATCGCCGCGCCGGCTACGGCGTCACCGCGCCGCACTGCTATCTGAAGGACACGATCAAGCCGCCGCGGCACCGGCCGTGCTGCATTTCGGGCGTGGTGCGGTAGCACGAATACAGTCTTGGGCGTGCTCCCTGGGGTCGCAGCCAACTCTTCCACGAGTAAGACATGGCGGCGTCCGGCTCTGGCTTATTGTACCGCCGCGAAGAATCGCGACAAGCGCAAGCCGGACGGCCATCTCCAGATCGGCTGGCTCTTCACGGCCAGATCCCACGAGCCGACCAGACCGTCGACCCGTCCGACCAGATCGGAAACCGGCAACAGCCCGACGCCGCCTTGGTCGAGCGGCACCCGGCTGTCGGCGGAGTTGTCGCGATTGTCGCCCATCACGAACAGACGATCCGGCGGCACCGTAATTTCAGCCATGGTGTCTAACATGCCGAACACGTCGCGCTTGAAGATGGTATGCGCGCGACTGCCCGGCAGCGTTTCGACAAAGCGCTGCACCGGCTGCAGCGAACCGTCCTCGCTCTCGGCTTCACCGCTGCCGTCCGGCTCGATGCCGACAGGCTCGCCGTTGATCCAGACCCGGCCGTTCCGCAGCGCGACGCGGTCGCCGGGCAAGCCGATGACGCGCTTCACCCAGATTTGCCTGCGATCGCCCGGCCAGCGAAACACCACGATGTCGCCGCGGCGCGGCAGCGAGCCGAGAAGGCGCGGCGTGTCCGGCAAAGTGACGAAGATCGGCAGCGACGCGGAGCTGTAGCCGTAGGGATATTTGGTCGCCAACAGCTCGTCGCCGATCTGCAAGGTCGGCTCCATGGAGCCTGATGGAACGTAATAGGGCTCCGCTATCGCCGTCTTGGCGACGATGACGAGGCCGACGATGACGGCAATATCGGCAACGCTCCTGAGCCAGCGATTCATCGTGACGATCTCCGCGCAGCCGCCCCGCAGCAATCGAGCGGCCGCACTATCCCGTCCCGCCGACCGTAATGCGGTCAAGCCGCAGCGTCGGCTGGCCGACGCCGACCGGCACGCCCTGGCCGTTCTTGCCGCAGGTGCCGATGCCGTGGTCCAGCGCCAGGTCGTTGCCGACCATCGAGATGCGGTGCAGGTCGGTCGGGCCGTTGCCGATCAGCATGGCGCCCTTGATCGGCGCGCCGACCTTGCCGTTGTCGAGCCGGTAGGCCTCGGTGCATTCGAACACGTATTTGCCCGAGGTGATGTCGACCTGGCCGCCGCCGAAATAGACGGCGTAGATGCCGTTCTTGACCGAGGCGATGATGTCGCCGGGATCGCGGTCGCCGGCCAGCATGTAGGTATTGGTCATGCGCGGCATCGGCACATGGGCAAAGCTCTCGCGCCGGCCGTTGCCGGTGGGCTTCATGCCCATCAGCCGCGCGTTCTGGCGATCCTGCATGTAGCCGACCAAAATGCCGTCCTCGATCAGCACGGTGCGGTTGGTCGGCGTGCCTTCGTCGTCGATCGACAGCGAGCCGCGGCGCAGCGTCATGGTGCCGTCGTCGACCACGGTGACGCCCTTGGCGGCGACTTGCCGGCCCATCAAGCCGGCGAAGGCGGACGTCTTCTTGCGGTTGAAATCGCCTTCGAGGCCATGGCCGACCGCTTCATGCAGCATCACGCCGGGCCAGCCGGGGCCGAGCACGACATCCATTTCGCCGGCCGGCGCCGGCACCGCTTCGAGATTGACCAGCGCCTGGCGCACGGCGTTGTCGACCGTGCTCTGCCAGGCGTCGGTGGCGAGGAAACGCTCATAGCCTTCGCGCCCGCCATAGCCGAAGCTGCCGCTCTCCTGGCGGTCGCCGTCGCCGACCACGACCGAGACATTGACGCGGACCAGCGGCCGGATGTCGCGATAGGTCTCGCCGTCGGCGCGCAAGATTTCGACCGCCTGCCAGCTCGCGCCCAGAGTCGCGGTGACCTGGCGCACGCGCGGGTCCTTGGCGCGGGCATAGGCGTCGATGGCTTCGAGCAGCCGCGCCTTGGCCTCGAAACCCGGCGCGCCAAGCGGATTGTCGTCGCCATAGAGCTTGACGTTGCTGCGCGGCGGCGGCCCGGCATAGCGGCCGGAATAGCCGCCCTTGACCGCGCGCACGGCGTCGGCGGCGCGCTCGATCGCAGCCTCCGACACGTCGGAGGCGTGAGCATAGCCGACCGCCTCGTCCTTGACGGCGCGCAAGCCGAACCCTTGCGAGGTGTCGTAGGTCGCCTGCTTGAGACGGCCGTTGTCGAACATCAACAGTTCGGCTTGGCGGTATTCAAGAAACAGCTCGCCGTCGTCGGCGCCATCGAGGCCGCGGGAGAGAATCCTGGCGAGACGCGGCCGGTCAAGGCCGGCGCGATCGACGAGGGAGGCAGGGGCCATGGTGTGACTTTCCGTTGCGTGCAGTGCCGCCGTAAAGATAGTCTTGCACGCGCCAATTTGTGAGGGGCCGATTCAAGGCGCGGCGGCGGCTTGGCGTTCCGAGTTAGCCGCCGCTCAATCGCGCTTCGGGATGCCGGCCTTGTCGATCACGGCGCCCCATTTGGCGATGTCGGCCTTCATCCGCGCCGTCATGTCGGCCGGCGTGCTCCAGCGCATGGCCATGCCCATCTGGCTCGCCTTGCTCTGCACCTGCGGCATCGCGATGACGTCTTTCATCGCCGCGTTGAGGGTGGCGACCACGGCCTGCGGCGTGCCGTGCGGAACCGAGAGGCCGTTCCAGCTCGCGACCTCGTAGTCCCCGATGCCGCTTTCGATGACCGTCGGCACGTCCGGCAGATAAGCGGTGCGCGTCGCGCCGGTCGAAGCCAGCGCCACGATCTTCTTGTCGGCCAGCAGGCCGCTGATCGCGGCGTAGAACTCGAACGCGACATCGACGTCGCCGCGCATCACTGCGCCCGCCATGTCGGGCGAGGTGCGAAACGGCACGATCGCGGTCTTGATGCCGGCCGTGCTGTTGAACAATTCGGCGGCGAGATTTTGGGTGCTGCCGGGATTGATGGTGCCGGCATTGAGCTTGCCGGGATTGGCGCGTGCCGCCGCGATCACGTCCGCCACCGAATGCAGCGGCGACCCGGCGCGGGCGACGATGAGCACGTCGAAGAACGCCGCAGTCGACACCGAAGCGAAATCGGTGAGGATGTTGTAGGGCAGCGACTTGAACAGCGGCACGGCGATGGCGTTGTTGTTGCCGGTCATCAACAGCGTATAGCCGTCGGGCGCCGCGGCCGCGCCGGCCTGGGCGGCGATGATGCCGCCGGCGCCGGGGCGGTTCTCGATGACGAATTGCTGCTTGAGGCGATCGCCGAGCCGCTCGCCGAGGATGCGCATGCCGACGTCGGCGACGCCGCCGGCGCCATAGGGCACGAGCAAGGTCACCGGGCGCGTCGGATAATCGCTCGGCGCCTGCGCGGCGGAGGTTGCCGCGGCGACGGCAAACAGCATTCCGGCGGCGGCGACGATC
>JASHQO010000313.1 GCA_030039105.1 Xanthobacteraceae bacterium | reverse complement strand
AGCGGCGATGCAGCGTCACCAACGCCCGCCCGACCGCTGGCATGTTGACGGCGAGTTCCCGCAGCTCCGCCGTCGCGATGGTCTCCCCGATGATCGGGTCCGAGAGCGCCTCTTTAAGATCGGCGATTAGGCGCGCCTCATCGTCCTCGGAGAAAACCTGCACGTCGACGCCGAACGCGGCATTGAGTTTCAGCAGCACCGACACCGTGAGTGGCCGCTGGTTGTTCTCGATCTGATTGAGATAGCTCAGAGACACGCCGATCGCCGAGGCGAGCGCCTGCTGGGTCATCCGGCGCTCCTCACGCAGACGTTTCAGCCGCATGCCCATAAAGGTCTTCTTCATCCGTCTCCACCTAACTCTTTGCAGACTTTGCAAAATGAGCTAGAATTCTTCACAAATATCTGCATTTTCAGCCATTTACGCCTTACTCCTATATTGCAAATATTGCGAACTTCAGCGCAAAGCAAGTGCATTGGAGCGGTAGCGGACGGCGACAGTGGCGGTGGCGGGTATGGACGAGACGCGCTTTGTCGAGATGATCTTCCCCGAACAGGCTAACCACTACGGCACTCTGTTCGGTGGCCATGCGCTCAGCCTGATGGGCAAGGCCGCATTTGTCGCGGCAACGCGCCGGGCGCGGGCGCCGGTCGTCATGGCAACGTCCGAGAAGGTCGAATTCCACGTCCCTGTCCGGGTTGGCGAACTCGTCGAATTGATGGCGCGTGTTACGCGCGTCGGCCGCTCGTCAATGACCGTCACGGTCGATGCGGTATCGGAAGGGCTGATTTCCGGGACACGGCGTCTCGCTGTACGTGGTTCCTTTGAGATGGTTGCAGTCGACGATGCCGGCAAGCCTATGCCAGTTGCGCAACCTCCCTCGCATGACGTGTCAGAGGAAGCACTGACGTGAAGCTGCACTCCGTCCGCTCACATAAGTCAGCCGAGAACCTGCCGCGCTCTGCGCAACTCGCCTGGAAGATCGCCGAAGTCGCGACCGATCCAGTCCCGGTGGAACCGGCTGTGATCGATATGATCGGCAACCGCATCATCGACAACGCGGCGGTTGCGGCGGCGTCGCTTACACGCCGTCCCGTCGCCAACGCGCGGGCACAGGCAAACGCTCATCCGTTCAAGCCGGGTGCGACGGTTTTTGGCTTGCCGCAGCAACGGCGCCTCTCTCCCGAATGGGCGACCTGGGCCAACGGCGTCGCAGTGCGCGAGCTCGACTTCCACGACACCTACCTCGCGGCGGATTACTCGCATCCCGGCGACAATATCCCGCCGATCCTGGCGGTGGCACAGCATTGCCGACTCGACGGCACTGCACTCGTTCGCGGCCTCGCAACGGGCTACGAAATTCAGGTCGATCTCGTTACCGGCATCTGCCTGCACGAACACAAGATCGACCATATTGCGCATCTCGGTCCGTCCGCGACCGCGGGCATCGGCACTGCGCTCGGCCTCCCGGTCGAGACGATCTATCAGGCCGTACAGCAGGCGTTGCATGTAACGACTACGACGCGCCAGTCGCGCAAGGGAGAAATTTCGAGCTGGAAGGCGTTCGCGCCAGCCTTCGCCGGTAAGATGGCCGTAGAGGCGATCGATCGCGTCATGCGCGGCGAGGGCGCGCCGTCGCCGGCCTGGGAGGGCGAGGACGGTTTCATCGCTTGGCTGCTTGGCGGTCCGCAGACCGAATATCGGGTGCCGCTGCCCGACAAGGGCGAACCAAAGCGCGCCATCCTCGACTCTTACACTAAGGAACATTCTGCAGAATATCAGGGTCAGGCGCTGATCGACCTTGCGCGGCGCATGGGCCCACAAATCGGCAACCTCTCAAAGGTCAAAAGCATCGTCATCCACACCAGCCATCACACGCACTCCGTGATCGGAACGGGCGCTAACGACCCGCAGAAAATGAACCCGAAGGCGAGCCGCGAAACGCTTGACCATTCCATCATGTACATCTTCGCGGTCGCGCTCGAGGACGGCGGCTGGCATCACGTGAACTCCTATTCGCCCGAGCGTGCCGCCCGGCCCGAGACAGTCGCGCTTTGGCACAAGGTCTCGACGGTCGAAGATCCGGAATGGACGCGACGCTACCACAGCCGCGATCCGAAGGAGATAGCGTTTGGCGGCCGGGTTGTCGTCACGCTTGCTGACGGTTCGATCATAACGGACGAAATCGCCGTCGCCGACGCGCATCCGCTGGGCGCCCGTCCGTTCGCTCGGGAACAGTACATTACCAAGTTCCGTACGCTTGCGGACGGCATCATTACGCCGAGCGAACAAGACCGGTTTCTCGGTCTGGTCGATCGGTTGCCGCAACTGGACGCCGACGATCTTACCCGACTCACCTTCACCGTCGATCCGGCTCTGCTTGGTAGCACCAGAGCGACGGGCATTTTCGATTGGCGCAGCGAACCGACCGGCGCACCGCACGGTCTCTCGGTCGTCGGCGCATAGGGAGGGACAGATGGCTGAACAGACCGGCACACGCACCAACGCTCCGCCTAAGAAATCCGTAGCCCTGTCAGGTGTCGTCGCCGGGAACACAGCGCTCTGCACGGTCGGCCGCACCGGCAACGACTTGCATTATCGCGGTTACGATATCCTCGACGTGGCTGGGACCTGCGCATTCGAAGAAATCGCGCATCTGCTCGTGCATGGCACACTGCCGACGGCGGCCGAGCTTGCGGCCTACAAGGCGAAACTGAAGAGCTTGCGCGGCCTGCCGGCGGCGGTCCGTAGCACGCTTGAGGCGCTTCCCGCCGCGGCTCATCCGATGGATGTGATGCGCTCAGGAGTCTCGGCGCTCGGCTGCGTGTTGCCGGAGGCGCACGATCACAATCACCCCGGCGCGCGCGACATCGCCGACCGTCTGCTGGCATCGCTCGGCTCGATGCTGCTCTATTGGCATCATTTCGCCCATAATGGACGCCGTATCGAGGTCGAGACAGACGACGACAGCATCGGCGGGCATTTCCTGCACCTGCTGCATTGCGCGGCGCCAAGTGAGGACCATGTCCGGACGATGCACACCTCGCTCAACCTCTATGCGGAGCACGAATTCAACGCATCGACCTTCACCGCCCGTTGCATCGCCGGTACCGGCGCCGATATGTATTCAGCGATCGCTGGTGCGATTGGCGCGCTGCGTGGTCCCAAGCATGGCGGCGCCAACGAGGTCGCGTTCGAAGTCCAGAAGAGATATGCCGATGCCGATGAGGCAGAAGCCGACATGCGGCGCCGGGTCGCCGCCAAGGAGGTCGTGATTGGCTTCGGACACCCGGTCTATACCGTCTCCGATCCACGCAACCGTATCATCAAGGATGTAGCGCGCCGCCTGTCTGCCCAGGCGGGTAACATGAAGATGTTTGAGATCGCTAACCGCATTGAGGCGGTGATGGCCGAGACCAAGAAGATGTTCGCCAATCTTGATTGGTTCAGTGCCGTCTCCTATCACATGATGGGCGTGCCGACGGCGATGTTCACCCCGCTGTTCGTGATCGCTCGTACGTCGGGTTGGAGCGCTCATGTGATTGAGCAGCGCCAGGACAACAAGATCATCCGCCCGACGGCCAACTATGTCGGACCGGAGAACTTGGCCTTCGTGCCGATCGAAAAACGCGGGCATTCACCGTCGCAACGGGCCGCCTGACAATGCTCAGGCAACTGTCGAAAAGGGCTGCGCGCTCATTTGCCGAAGCGGGCCGGCCTCAGGCGTCGCGCCTTCGCAAAAGGTAGGTATCCATGATCCATCCCTTTCGCGCCTTGGCCTCGGCCCGCATCCGCTCAATGTCATGCCTGAGTTCGCGCAGGTTTCCTGCGACAAGAATTTCATCCTCGGTGCCGACGTAAGCGCCCCAATAGATGTCGATGTCGGCGGCCTCGATCGCCTTGAACGAACAATCGGCATCGAGCATCACGATGACGTCGTCGATGTTGTCCGGCAGGCCCTCCGCAATCTTGCGGCCGGTCGTAATGTGAACGGATCGCCCGATCCGATTGAGCGCAATCTTGTGTTTCGCCGCCAATGCCTGGATCGCGCTGATGCCGGGAATGACCTCGTATTCGAATGCGACGGCCGCTCTGGCGACAATCTGATCGACGATCCGCAAAGTGCTGTCGTAAAGGGAAGGGTCGCCCCAGACCAGAAATGCACCGCATTCGTCTTCGCCGATCTCTTCGCCGATCAGCTTCTCGTAGATCGCCGCGCGTTGCGCGTGCCACGCCCGCACCGCCGGCTCGTAGCGCGCCGGCGTCCGGTCCCGCGGCGGGTCGGCCGCCTCGACGATCCTGTATGATTTGTTTTTTACATATCGCTCGCAGATTTCCTTTCGCAGACGGAGGAGGTCTTCCTTCTCATGCCCCTTGTCCATGATGAAAAACACATCGACCTCGTTGAGCGCGTTGATTGCCTGGACCGTGACATAGTCGGGATTGCCCGCGCCGATGCCGATAACGAAGACTTTTCTCATGGCCTTAGCCCGTCTGCGAGGCGCGACCGCCAGGGACGCGACGTTCGCATTAGCTGCCGTTCGCATTAGCCGATGTGGGCTATCGACGCCAGCCAGCTTCGGCGGCGCAGCAGGGCGGAGATTGTCCCGTAAAGCTCAGCGTTGCGGCAACGCGCCGTCTCCCCGCACGCGGCCGCGCGCGCTGAGAGGGCGGAGCGTGCGGCACGATCGTTGCGATCCGCTCACCGCGGCACCGGCGCGACGCCAAGCTTCCTCTGCAGGCTGGTCGAGGACGTGGTGTACTGAAACACCAGGCGCTTGTCGGGATAGATGTAGTGATAGGCCTTCTGCGCCATCAGCGCGCCTTCGTGGAAGCCGGACAGGATCAGCTTGAGCTTTCCCGGATACCAGTTGATGTCGCCGATGGCGAAGATGCCGGGCACGCTGGTCTCGAAGGCTTCGGTGTCGACCGGAATGTATTCGTTGTTCTTGAGCTCAAAGCCCCAATCGGCGACCGGGCCGAGCTTCATGGTCAGGCCGAAGAACGGCAGCATGGCGTCGCATGCGACGTCGGCCATGGCGCCGTCGTTCTTCTTGATGGTGGCTTTCTCGAGCTTGCCGTCGGCGCCGGTGAGGCCCGTCACCTGGCCGACCACGAGATCGACTTTGCCCTCGTCGACCAGCGCCATCATCTTGCCGACCGAGGCCGGCGCGGCGCGGAATTCGCTGCGGCGGTGACACAGCGTCAGCTTCTTCGCCAGCGGCTGCAGGTTGAGCGTCCAGTCGAGCGCGCTGTCGCCGCCGCCGACGATCAGGATGCGCTTGTCGCGAAAGTTCTCCATCTTGCGCACCGCGTAGTGCACGGTGTTGCCTTCATAGGGCTCGATGCCGGGAATCGGCGGCCGCTTCGGCTGGAACGAGCCGCCGCCGGCGGCGATGACCAAGACCTTGCACTCGAACACCTTGCCCTGGTCGGTGGTGATGCGGAACAGCGGATCGCCGATCTTCTCCACCTTCTCGACCATCTCGCTCAGATGGAATTGCGCGTTGAAGTTTTTGATCTGAAGGAGCAGCGCGTCGACCAGGCCTTGCGCGCTGGTATAGGGCACGCCGGGAATGTCGTAGATCGGCTTCTCCGGATAAAGCTCGGCGCACTGGCCGCCGATCTTGTCGAGGATATCGATGAGATGACATTTCATGTCGAGCAGGCCGAGCTCGAACACGGCGAACAGGCCGACCGGGCCCGCGCCGATAATGACAACGTCGGTTTTGATGGGTTCACTCATGATCGTATGCGGCTCGTCTTAATGGCTGTGTCGGGTGGTGTTTTGTTGATGTGGGCCCGTGTCTAGCGTGCTCGCCGCAACAGGGGAAGAGACGGAAATCCTGTTCTTTGCGCATGTTTACCGGATTTCGTTCTAGCAAAGCGCCGATTCGTGCCAGCTACGCCTGCCGCTCCGGAGTTCGCACCGTCAGGCCGTCGAGATTCTCGGTAACCTTGATCTGGCACGACAGCCGCGAGCTCGGCTTCACCTCGAAGGCGAAGTCGAGCATGTCCTCTTCCATCGGCGCCGGCTCGCCGACCTTCTCGCGCCACGCCTCCTCGATATAGACGTGACAGGTCGAGCAGGCGCAGGCGCCGCCGCATTCCGCCTCAATGCCGGGCACGCCGTTCTTGATCGCCGTCTCCATGACGGTCGAGCCGACTTCGCCTTCGACCGTGCGCGCGGTGCCGGCGGTATCGATGAACGTGATCTTGACCATGGAGAAATGCGAACCGGAAGGCGGAAAGCGGAGCGGGAAAATAGCCGGCAGCGCGCCGGCCGCCCCTATCTATTGCTTTGCGCCGTACGACGCCAGTGCGGAAACGCGACGGCGTCAGCGCCGTTTCCGGGCGCAGCGGTCGCGCCAGCCGCGGTCGAGGCGCGTCGCAATCGCCGCGGTGGCCTCGACGGTCGCGGCCTTGAGCTCCTCCACCGCCCGATCGAGCTCCGCGGCGTTTTCGCGTGCCGCGCGCTCCAGCCGTTCCGCGGCCTGCGCCACCCGCCAGGCGCCGATGCCGCGTGCCGAGCCGTTGAGGGTATGCGCCGTCGCCGCCGCCAGCGCCGGCTCGGCGCCGGCGATGCGCTCGAGCATGATGACGGTCTGCCGCACGAAGATTTCCAGCACTTCGCGCTCGAGCTTGCGGTCGCCGAGCGTCATGCGCCCGAGATGGTCCTCGTCGATGGCGGCCGGATTGCGGTCCTGACCGGGGGCGCCGGCGGCACCCGGTGCAGTCGATGCGATCATGACGCGCTCCCCTGCGAGCCGATCTTCTTGTTTTGGAGGCGAAATCTGCACCGCAAAGGACGAAGACGGAGTGAATCGGGGGCGTTCCGCCGACCCCGGAACAGGGCCGCTTCGCCCCGGTGGTAAGAAATGGCTTAAAGAGCTACGGCCGGCGTCCGGGGGAAACGCGGGAAAACGGCCGCATCGGCCCCAAGACGGCCCAATTTGGGGCCCCAGAATGACAAGTCCGACCGGGGCGGACACAAACTGCAAATATGGTGTCTGAAGCGTTAACGATGATTAAAGGGACGTTACCGTCCCGGTTTTTTTCGATGCGCCAGACCGATAGGATGGGCAACGGCACTATGACGTGAGGGCTGGGGAGCCCCAGAGTGCCCGATGAGGATCGACCCGATCACGCGCTCGTGGTGCGGCAGGAACTGTGCCTGCCGCCCTGGTCCAGCGTAACACGCGAGGCGACGCCGATGGCGAACTACTCGAAACGAACGATTGACCCGACGGAAGCAGCCCTGTCGGCGATCCAGGAGGCGCTCAACGTCCGCGACGACGAGGACCGCCAGGAGCGCGACGCGGCGCAACCGCAAGATGGCATCGTTCCGCCGCCGGCCCATGACGAGGCGCTCGCTCATACCGAGCCGGCGACGCCCGCGTTCGACGAAGCAACCGATCTCGACGACATCGGCGGCCGCCCGGCCGCCGAGCGGCGGGATTTCCGGCCCGCCAATGACGACCGGCAAGCGGTCGGCCGCATCCTGCAGGCGCTGCAAAATCGCCCGGCGCGCACGTCGTATTTCTTCGCCGCGGTGTTTTCGGCGGTCTGGATCGTCGGCTGCCTGGCGCTGGCGTGGGCTTACCTTTCCGACTTCAACACCGGCCATTCGCCGGCTGCGATGATGATCGGTCTCGGCGCCGCGGCGCTGTTGCCCGTCATCTTCTTCTTCGGCATCGCGCACATGGCGTGGCGCGCCCAGGAGCTGCGCCTGATCACCCAATCGATGGCGCAGGTCGCCATGCGGCTCGCCGAGCCGGAAAGCGTGGCGCGGGATTCCATCGTCACGGTCGGGCAGGCGATCCGCCGCGAGGTCGCCGCCATGGGCGACGGCGTCGAGCGGGCGCTGGCGCGCGCCGGCGAGCTCGAGACGCTGGTGCAGAACGAGGTCGCGGCGCTCGAACGCACCTACAGCGACAACGAAGTCCGCATCCGCGGGCTGCTGCAGGATCTGACCAACCAGCGCGACACGCTGGTCGCCCAGGCCGAGCAGGTGCGCTCCGCCATCAACAACGTCCACATCGACCTCACCCAGGACCTCTCCACCATCAGCGACCTGGTCGGCCAGCAGGTCAACGAGGCGGCGCAACGCATCACCCATTCGCTCGCCGAAAAGGGCGAGCACATCACGCTGGCGCTTGGCCAGGTCGGCGACAGCATGATCCAGCAGCTTTCCGTGCGCGGCGGCGATCTGCTGTCCCGGCTCGAGAACGCCAGCGACGAGACCACGCGCGCCATCGCCACCGCGAGCGATCAGCTCACCGCCAACCTGAACTTCAAGACCGATCACGTCGGCCAGGATTTCGCCGACATCGTCACCGGCCTCGAAGACATGATGACCGACCGGCTCAATCATGTCGCCGAGAATTTTTCCGAAAAGTCGCTCGCCATCGTCGACCTGATGATCGGCCGCTCGCAGGAGGTCGCCGATCTGGTCTCCGGGCGCGCCCAGGAATTGTCCGACGCCATCATCGACACGTCGAGCCAGCTCGCCGAGACCATCGCGACGCGGGCCGACGAGGTCAATTCGACGCTCAAGGCGTCCGGCGAATCGCTGATCCTCGATCTCAATCTGCGCGGCACCGAAGTCGCCAACAAGCTCGAGCAGACCGGCGACCGCATCACCGAGGCGCTGATCGCGCGCTCGACCGGCGTGACCGATTCGCTGCGCGACAGCGTCGAGCAGTTCGTCGGCACGGTGGCGACGCGCGGCGACGCCATGAAGGACATGCTGTCGACCCGGCTCGCCGCGTTCGAAGAAACGGTGGCGACCCGCAGCGACGCCATGAAGGACATGCTGGCGACGCGGCTCGCCGCGTTCGAGAACGTGTTCAATCATTCCGGCGCCGAGCTCGGCGAGAAGATCGGTCGCGATTCGGCGACGCTCGGCAACCTCATCACCCGCCACCTCGCCGAATTCGACCGCACCGTGAAGACCTACGGCTCGGAACTGGTCGAGCGGCTCGGCGCGCGCACCCAGGACGTGTCGGAGTCGATGCGCGGCTATGTCGAGAGCTTCGACAACCGCGTCACCGCCAAGGCCGGCGAGGTCACCACCTCGCTCGACCAGCGCCTGGCGCGCTTCCAGGAAGCGCTCGACGGCCGCACCCAGACCCTGACCGATGCGCTGTCCGGCCGGGTCATGGACATCGCCAAGACGCTGGCCGAAGGCGGCAAGGAGGTCGTCACCGCGCTCGACCGCCGCATCACCGACGTCACCACCTTGATCGACACCCGCGCCGCGCATCTGTCCGACTCGGTCGGCGCGCGCATCGCCAATATCGACAAGACGCTGGGCGGCCGCGCCATCGAAGTGGCCAACACGCTCGACGGCCGCATCGGCCAGCTCGAGCAGCTTCTGGTCGGCCGCACCGAAGCCGCCACCCAGCAACTCGAAGAGCGCAGCCGCACCGCCGGCGACCTGCTCGACACCCGCGTCAGGGAGCTGTCCGACGCGATCAAGATCAACACCGGCAACGCCGAGCGGCAGCTTGTCCAGCTTGCCACCAGCACCACCGAGGCGCTGGGCAAGAGCACCGCGGCCAGCATGGCGGCGGTGGAAGGCCTCAACCGCAGCGCCGCGACGCTGAGCGATACCATCAGCAAGAGCGCCGCCGCGGCCAGCGATACGCTCGGCAAGAGCACGGCGGCGTCGAGCGACACCATCACCAAGAGCACCGCGGCGATCAAC
>JASHQO010000023.1 GCA_030039105.1 Xanthobacteraceae bacterium | reverse complement strand
AAGCTCGAAGGTGCAATTGCCGGTCGCGCGCTCTACGACGGCCGGCTCGATGCGGCGGCAGCGCTCGGGCTGCTGCGCGCCGCCAGGGCGACGGCGTGACATGTTCAAGGTCCGCGTCATTCCCTGCCTCGACGTCAAGGACGGCCGCGTCGTCAAGGGCGTCAACTTCGTCAATCTGCGCGACGCCGGCGATCCGGTCGCGGCCGCGATCGCCTATGACGAAGCCGGCGCCGACGAGCTCACTTTTCTCGACATTACCGCGAGCCATGAGAACCGCGGCATCATGCTCGACGTAGTGCGCCGCACCGCGGAGGCCTGCTTCATGCCGCTCACCGTCGGCGGCGGCGTGCGCAGCATCGAGGACATCCGCGCGCTGTTGGCCTCCGGCGCCGACAAGGTGTCGATCAACACCGCCGCGGTGGCGCGCCGCGCCTTGGTCAAGGAAGCGGCGGAAAAATTCGGCGATCAATGCATCGTGGTCGCCATCGACGCCAAGAAAGTGTCGAAACCAGGCGAGGCGGAGCGCTGGGCGATTTTCACCCATGGCGGGCGCAACCCGACCGGCATCGACGCCATCGCCTATGCCCGCGAGGTGGTGGCGCTCGGCGCCGGCGAAATTCTGCTCACCTCGATGGACCGCGACGGCACCCGGCAAGGGTTCGACATTGCGCTGACGCGGGCCATATCCGACGCCGTCACCGTTCCGGTCATCGCCTCGGGCGGCGTCGGCAATCTCGATCATCTGGTCGATGGCATCCGCGACGGTCATGCCAGCGCCGTGCTGGCGGCATCGATCTTTCACTTCGGCGAATTCTCGGTGCGCCAGGCCAAGGACCATATGGCCCGCGCCGGCCTGCCGGTGCGGCTCGATTCCTGACCGGCCCCTCCCCGCTTCGCCACAGAGATGCTAAGGAACTGCCAAGGAAAGCAAATTTGGCCCCAACCCCATGGCCCAAACATTCACCATCAACGACCTCGAAAAGCGGGTCCAGGCGCGCGCCCAGGCCGGCGCCGACGTGTCTTATACCCGCAAGCTCCTCGACCGCGGCGTGGCGCAGTGCGCCAAGAAATTCGGCGAGGAAGCGGTCGAGGCGGCGATCGCCGCGGTCGGCGAGGACCGCGAGCGCCTGATCGGCGAGGCGGCCGACGTGCTCTATCATCTTCTCGTCGTGCTTCATGCCCGCGGCATCGCGCTGGCGGACGTCGAGGCCGAGCTCGGCGCGCGGACCCGGCAGTCGGGGCTCGATGAGAAGGCATCGCGCAAGAGCGGCTGAGCCAGATGGAATTGCGCACCGAGCAGGACGTCTCGCCCTACCGCGTGTTCCCGCGGGCCGAATGGGCGACGTTGCGCGAAGACACGCCGATGACGCTCGAGCGGTCGGAGGTCGCGCGGCTGCGGTCGATGCACGACCGTCTCGACATGTCCGAGGTCGCGGAGATCTATCTGCCGCTGTCGCGCTTACTCTCGCTGTACGTTGACGCCACCCAAAAACTGTTTCGCGCCCAGCAGGGCTTTCTCGGCACCGAAGATGCCAAGGTGCCCTACATCATCGGCGTCGGCGGCTCGGTGGCGGTCGGCAAATCCACCACGGCGCGCGTGCTGCAGGCGCTCTTGGCGCGCTGGCCGAACGTGCCCAAGGTCGATCTCATCACTACCGACGGCTTCCTCTATCCGAATGCCGTGCTCGATCGCGAAGGCCTGATGGAGAAAAAGGGCTTTCCCGAGAGCTACGACCTGCCGGCGCTGCTGCGTTTTCTCTCCGACATCAAGGCCGGGCTGCATCCGGTGCGCGCTCCGGTGTACTCGCACCTGATCTATGACGTGATTCCGAACCAGTGGATCGAGATCGAGCGCCCGGACATCCTGATCGTCGAAGGCCTCAACGTGCTGCAGGCCGGACGGCTGCCCAAGGACGGCAAAGCTGTGCCGTTCGTCTCCGACTTCTTCGATTTCTCGATCTATCTCGACGCCGACAAGGAGGTGCTGCTGTCGTGGTACGTCAGCCGCTTTCTGACCTTGCGCGGCACCGCCTTCGCCGATCCGAAATCCTACTTCCACCGCTACGCGCGGCTATCCGACGAGGAAGCGATCGAGACCGCGACATCGATCTGGAATCGCATCAATCTCGTCAATCTGCACGAGAACATTCTGCCGACGCGACCGCGCGCCGACCTGATCCTGAAAAAAGGCGAAAGCCACCAGGTCGAGGAAGTGGCGCTGCGGCGGCTATAGAGCATGATCCGGAAAGAGCCTGTCCTCGGACTTGATCCGAGGATGGACGTCGACCTTCCGAAAAGATCATGCTCCAAGTGAAATAGATTTCAGGCCGCCAGCGCGGCTGCGCCCGATGCCGCCAGCGCCGCGGCGAGGCGTTCTCGGTCGAGCGGCTTGACCAAAAAACCATCCATGCCGGCGTCGAGGCAGGCGTCGCGATCTTCGGCCGACACGTTGGCGGTGAGCGCGACGATCGGCGTGCGTGCGCTATTCTGCTCTGCTTCAAGGGCGCGGATGCGGCGGGTGGCTTCGAGACCGTCCATGCCGGGCATGTGCAGGTCCATCAGCACGCAGTCGTAAGGCGCGCCGGCGGCGCGCGCCGCCAAAAAGCTTTCGATCGCCGCGGCGCCGTTCTCCGCCATGGTCGGACGATGGCCGAGCTTGACCAGCAGCGCGCGCGCCAGGAGGGCGTTGATCTCGTTGTCCTCGGCGACCAGGATGGACAGGCCGCTGTTGGAGCGTGCCTCGTCCGCCGCTTCGGCCGTCTCGGCCGCGGCGCCTCGGTCGAACGCATCGTCCGGCGAAAAGCGCGCGGCCAGCGACACGGCGCGCACCGGCTTGATCAGATAGCCGGTAAAACCCGCGTCCTTGAGGCTCGCCAGCTCGGGGCGCATGGCGGGGGTGACCAGCACGATGCGGCGCTGCACCGCCTTGGCCATGCGTGCCAGCGCTTCGCTTGCCGCCGTGCCAAGCGCGTGATCGACCAACACCGCGCTCCACGGCTGCTCCGGCAAGATAGCCGCGGCGACGGTCTCGTCGGGAACGATGGTGGTGCGCGCGCCCCAGCGTTGCAGCCGCCGCGCCAGGAGCGACGCTTCGATCGCGGCGGGCGCGACGACGAGGATGTCGTTGCCGGCGAGGTTGGGGATGGCGACGGCCGCGCTGTCGCCGGCGCGCGGCAGCGGCAGGCAGACGCGAAACGTCGAGCCTTCACCCGGCGTGCTCTTGACCGCGATCGTGCCCGCCATGCGCTCGACGATGCGCTTCGAGATCGTGAGGCCGAGGCCGGTGCCGCTGAATTTGCGCGTCGAGCCGCTGTCCGCCTGCTCGAATTCAAAGAAGATGCGCGCCTGGTCCTCGTCCGAAATGCCGATCCCGGTGTCGCGCACCGAGACCGCAATCATGTCGGGCTGCGCGTCGGGCTCGACGATGATCGACACGCCGCCCTTCTCGGTGAACTTGATGGCGTTGCCGGCGAGATTGAACAGCACCTGGCGCAGGCGCGCCGCGTCGCCGACCACGCGCGCTGGCAGCCGTTCGTCGACATAGCAGCAGATTTCGAGGCCCTTGGCCTGGGCGCGCGGGCCGAGCAGCTCGACCGCCTCCTCGACGAAGGCGGCCAGCGCAAACGGCCGCGCTTCGAGATCGAGCCGTCCGGCCTCGATCTTGGCGAGGTCGAGCATCTCCTCGATGAACGACAACAGGGTGTCGCCCGAGGTCTTCATCGCATCGAGATACGTGGTCTGCTCGGGCGACAGCGGCGTGTCGCCCATAAGATCGGCCATGCCGAGGATGCCGTTGAGCGGCGTGCGGATCTCGTGGGACACCATGGCCAGGAACCGCGACTTGGCGCGGCTCGCCGCTTCCGCCTGGTCGCGCGCATCGGCCAGCGCGTGCTCGGCCAAAACGCGATCGGTCATGTCGCGGCCGACGCTCTGCACCTCGCTGCCGCCGTCGACACGCACCGACACCTCGCGCCAGGCGATCCAGCGCGCGCCGCCCGGCACGGCGATTTTCTGATCGTGCATGCGGGTGCCGTCGGGCAGCGTCGAGACGTCGCCCTGCTCCTCGACCGGCAGCGCAAAGGTGGTGGCGAGCAGGTCGCCGCGAGCGCGGCCGGCGAGCGTGCAGAATGCGTCGTTGGCATAGGTGATGGCGCCGCCGGAGTCGCGGCGCACGATCACGTCGCCTTGCGCTTCGAAGAAGCTCTTGGCGCGCTCCTGCGCTTCGCTGATCTCCCAGTTGCGGTCGGACGCCTCCTCGAGATGGGACTCCAGCCGGCGCAGTTCCGCCTTCATCTGGCGGATCCGCGAAATCAGAATGCCCAAGGCGCCGCAGGCGGCGCCGAACAGCGCCGCGACGCCGACGGCGAACGCGTTCGGATCGTAGTACGCGCGCTGCGACATCGTCCCCGACAGAAAGCCGAAGGCGACGCCGAACGACGTCGTCGTGATGACGATGGCGCGGACGATCAGGGTGAGCAGGCGGCGGCTGACGACGGCGGGGTTCAGAAGGGTAATGCGCGGCAGCATGATCCCTTTCCCCGCTCGGCCGGTGGTGGGTCGCGGCCGCATCGGACGCCGCGTAGCGCCGGGTTTGATGGCTCGGTTCGATGGCCCGGTTTATCGCTGTTTCGCCCGGGATTTTGGTCTATGAACGTTGCCCATCCCTTGCGGTCGGCAACCGCACCGGGGGCGATTGGAGGAAGGGTTGATGCTTTGTTAACATCGACTTCGCCCTATCAACCGGGACCTGTCGACGGGTGTTTTGCAATTGGCTGCAGGGGCTGCGGCCGGAGAAAATCAGATGGCGAAAGGTATGAGTTCCAAGCGCGCCAACGCGAAGCCGGCTGGCGGCCGGCCGTCGCGCGCCGAGGCCGAGGCCGCGATCCGCACGCTGATCCGCTGGGCCGGCGACGATCCCGACCGCGAAGGACTGCGCGCCACGCCGGCGCGGGTGGCGCGCGCCTACGAGGAATGGTTCTCCGGCTACAACGACGATCCGCGCGAATATCTCAAGCGCACCTTCGAGGAGACCGGCGGCTACGACGAGGTCGTGGTGCTGCGCGACATCCGCTTCGAATCGCACTGCGAGCACCACATCGCGCCGATCATCGGCCGCGTGCATATCGGCTATCTGCCGCGCAATCGCGTGGTCGGCATTTCCAAGCTGGCGCGCTTGGTCGAGGTCTATGCGCGCCGGCTGCAGATCCAGGAGAAGATGACGGCGGAGATCGCCGCCTGTCTCGATGCGGTGCTCAAACCTCACGGCGTCGCCGTGGTCACCGAAGGCACGCACCAGTGCATGACGACGCGCGGCGTGCACAAGACCGGCGTCACCATGGTGACGAGCCGCATGCTCGGCGTGTTTCGCGATCACGCCGAGACGCGTCAGGAATTTCTGTCCGCCATCGGCATGCGCGGCGCCATCAGCGTCGTCAATGGCGCGGGTTAAGGCTCACGCAGCCGCCGCGGAGTTCGCCGCGTTGAACCGGGAGAGGCTTTTGTCGTCGGCGTGGATGGGGAGCGGCTGTCTTACGCCGCGCGCCTGATCTCGTCGGCCAGTGACCGATACGACAGCGCTTCGGCGAGATGCACGCGGCCGACTTTGTCGGCGCCGTCGAGGTCGGCGAGCGTGCGCGCCACGCGCAGCACCCGATGATAGCCGCGGGCGGAAAGCCGCATGGCATCGGCGGCCTCGCGCAACAGCTTCAACCCGCCGGCGTCCGGCGCCGCGACGTCTTCCAGGATCGCCCCGGACGCCGCGGCGTTGCTGCGGACATGGGGCAGACCGATCGCAGCATAGCGGGCGATCTGCCGCTCGCGCGCCGCCGCCACGCGCTCGGCGATTTCGCGGCTGCCTTCGGTCGGCGGCGGCAGGATGAGGTCGGCGGCGGTGACCGCCGGCACTTCGATGTGCAGGTCGATGCGATCGAGCAACGGGCCGGAAATGCGCGATTGATAATCGGCGGCGCAGCGGGCGTTAGCCTTGCGGCTGCAGGTAAAGCCGGGCTCGCTGGCGCGGCCGCAGCGGCATGGATTCATCGCCGCCACCAGCATGAAGCGCGCCGGATAGGTGACGCGATGATTGGCGCGCGCAATCGAGACTTCGCCAATCTCCAGCGGCTGGCGCAGCGAGTCGAGCGCCTGCGGTCCGAATTCCGGCAGCTCGTCCAGGAACAGCACGCCGTGGTGGGCGAGCGAGATCTCGCCGGGCCGCGCATGCAGGCCGCCGCCGACCAGCGCCGGCATGCTGGCGGAATGATGCGGCGCGCGAAACGGCCGCCGGTTGGTGAGCGCGCCGCCTTCGATCTCGCCGGCGACCGAGGCGACCATCGACACTTCGAGCAGCTCCGCCGGCGTCAGCGGCGGCAGGATCGACGGCAGCCGCGCCGCCAGCATCGACTTGCCGGCGCCGGGCGGCCCGACCATCAGCAGATTGTGGCCGCCGGCCGCGGCGACTTCCAGCGCGCGCTTGGCGCTCTCCTGACCTTTGATGTCGGCGAGATCGAGCGCCGGCCCGGTGACTTCCAGGATTTTCGGCTGCGGCCGCGATAGCACCTGGGTGCCTTTGAAATGGTTGGCGAGCTGGATCAGCGACGCCGCCGCGACGATCTCAATCTCGGGGCTGGCCCAGGCTGCTTCCGGTCCGCATGCCGCCGGGCACATCAGGCCTTCGTCGCGCGCATTGGCGCCGATCGCGGCCGGCAGCACGCCGGCCACTGGCGCGATCGAGCCGTCGAGGCCGAGCTCGCCGAGCACGGTGAAGCCGGACAGGGCGTCGTGCGGGATGGCGCCGATGGCGGCCATCAGGCCGAGCGCAATCGGCAGGTCGTAGTGGCTGCCCTCCTTGGGCAGGTCGGCCGGCGCCAGATTGATGGTGATGCGGCGCGCCGGCAGCGCCAGGCCCGAGGCGGTCAGCGCCGAGCGCACCCGCTCGCGCGCCTCGGACACCGCCTTGTCGGGCAGGCCGACGATATTGAATGCCGGCATGCCGGCCGCGACCTGGACCTGGACGTCGACCGGCCGGACTTCGATGCCTTCGAATGCAACCGTTGCGACGCGCTGGACCATGGCAGCCCCTGTCCTACCGTTCAGAGTAGCGTAACGTCTTGCTCTCGGCAAGAACATTTAGGGAACACTGGCGGGCAGCGCTACGATTTTGGCGGGCTTCGAGGGGTGTCATTCCGCGGCGGCCAGCCTACATCAAAGCGCCGACCGGGGCTTCGCCTGCTTCAGACCAAAGCCGTCACCTCGACCAGCGACTGGATATTCGCGCCATGCTCTCCTCCGCCCTCGCCGCGACGCTCAAGCGCCACAACATCCATTACGGCTGGGTCATCGTCGCCGTCACCTTCCTCACCACCATCGTCACCGCCGCCGCCATGAGCACGCCGGGCGTGCTGATCGTGCCGCTGGAGAAGGAATTCGGCTGGGACACCGAGCAGATTTCGTCGGCGCTGGCGCTGCGCCTGATGCTGTTCGGATTGTTCGGTCCGTTCGCCGCCGCGTTCATGAATCGCTTCGGCGTGCGCGCCGTCATGGTGGCGGCGGTGATCCTGATTTCGACCGGCATGCTGGCGTCGCTGGCGATGACCCAGGTGTGGCAGCTCA
This sequence comes from Xanthobacteraceae bacterium, assembly GCA_030039105.1. Lineage (GTDB taxonomy): Bacteria > Pseudomonadota > Alphaproteobacteria > Rhizobiales > Xanthobacteraceae > BOG-931. The sequence continues at coordinate 692 of JASHQO010000023.1, read as the reverse complement.
TTCTGCTGTGGGGCATCGTGGTCGGCGTCGGCACCGGCCTCACTGCCATGGTGCTCGCCGTGACGGTGGCGACGCGCTGGTTCAACGCGCGGCGCGGCCTGGTCATGGGCTTGTTCGCCGCCAGCAACGCCACCGGGCAGCTCGTGTTCCTGCCGCTGATCGCGCAACTGGCGACCAGCTACGGCTGGCGCATGGCGCTGGTGTTTGTCTGCTGCATGCTGGCTGTCGCCGGCGGCGTCGCGCTGAGCCTGATGCGCGACCGGCCGAGCGACATCGGGCTGCCGCTCTACGGCGAGACCGCGATCTCGCCGCCGCCGCCGGCCGGCGTCGGTCTCGTGTCGTTGCTGATGTCGCCGCTCGTCGTGCTCAGGGACGCCGCGCGGGTGCCGATCTTCTGGGTGCTGTTCGGCACCTTCTTCGTTTGTGGCTCGTCGACCAACGGTCTGATCCAGACCCACTTCGTCACGCTGTGCCACGACTACGGTTTGGCAGCCGTCACCGCCGCGAGCGTGCTGGCGATGATGGGCTTCTTCGATTTCTTCGGCACCATCGGCTCCGGCTGGCTGTCCGACCGCTTCGATCCGCGCTGGCTGTTGTTCTGGTATTACGGGCTGCGCGGCCTGTCGCTGCTCTATCTGCCGTTCACTGATTTCAGTTTCTATGGCCTTACTCTGTTCGCGGTGTTCTACGGC
>JASHQO010000312.1 GCA_030039105.1 Xanthobacteraceae bacterium | reverse complement strand
ACACTGGAGGTGGGCCATGCCCCTTGCAGCACTGATGATCCTCGGCGGCTTTTGGCTGTGGTGGCCCCTCGGCCTCGCCATTCTCGCCTTCGTCATCCTCGGCCATTGGCTGCTATGGCCGCTCGCCTTCATCGCACTGGCCGTCATCATTGGGAGCAGGCACATGGGTTGGCACTCGGGTTGCTGGAGCCGTCACGGCATGGATCGTTGGGACAACAAGCTGCAGCGCATGCAGGAGAAAATGGATCGCGTGCGCGCCAAGATGGAGGGCTTTCGCAGCGGCCGGCGCGATTGGTGGGGCGGGCCGCCGTCGAGCGGCAACCGGGCCTTCGACGACTACCGTTCCGAGACGCTCAAGCGCCTCGAAGAGGAGCAGCGTGAGTTCCGCGAGTTCCTCGACCGGCTGCGCTTTGCCAAAGACAAGACCGAGTTCGATGCCTTCATGGCCGAGCGCCGCAATCGCGCGCCGGACGCCGGGCCGCAGGCGCCGCAGCCACAGACCTGAACGCTTACGCCAAATCGACGCAGCGGCCGGTCCGCATCGGGGGCGGCCGTTGCCGTTGGTGCGGCCGCCTGCGCCCTTAACTCCCCGTTAAGCACGTTCGGGCTTGGTTACGCCGGAACGACCGGTGTTGTTGCGCCCTAGTTTGGCCAAGTTTCGCGATGAATTCGGTCGGGCCGGAGGCGGGTCCGGCACGGGGACTAAAGCGAAATTTCGGGTCTTGGTCGGCGCTTGAAGCGGCTGCCTGTTCGGCCCTTTGGTCCCGGCTTATCGCGCGCTCCGGTCATGGCTGCGGTTCGGCCTTAAGTCGGCTGGACCGCTGAAAGGATGCCCATGACCCTTGCCGACATCGTCTCGGCCGATGCACCGGGCCTGACATCGTCGAACCTGTCGCTATTCCATCTGTTCTGGCACGCCCATTGGATCGTCGAGACGGTGATGGTGGGGCTGTTGCTGTGCTCGATCTGGGTCTGGGCCATCGCTCTCAATAAGACCTTGCTGTTCAAGCGCATTCGCCGCTCCGGCGACCATTTCGAGCAGGCATTCTGGTCCGGCCGGTCGCTCGAGGAGCTCTATCGATCGCTCTCGGCCAAGCCCGAGCACTCGACCGGGGTGCTGTTCGTCGCCGCCATGCGTGAATGGAAAAGAAGCTTCGAGGGCCACGCCCGCTCCTTCGCCGGCCTGCAGATGCGCATCGAAAAGGTGATGGACGTCGCCATCGCCCGCGAGATCGAGCACATGGAGAGCCGGCTTCTGGTGCTGGCGACGGTCGGCTCGGCGGGACCCTTCATCGGCCTGTTCGGCACGGTGGCCGGCATCATGACCAGCTTCCAGTCGATCGCGGCGTCGCAAAACACCTCGCTGGCCGTGGTCGCGCCCGGCATTGCCGAAGCGCTGTTTGCGACCGCGATTGGCCTCGTTGCCGCCATTCCGGCGACCATTTTCTACAATAAGTTCACCTCCGAGGTGAACCGGCAGGCCCAGCGGCTCGAGGGCTTTGCCGATGAGTTTACCGCGATCCTGTCGCGGCAGATCGACGAGCGTGAGTGAGCGCGGGGCGGAGGGGGACTTCCCATGGCGGGCAGCGTGATGGATGCGGCCTCGAGCGGCAAAGGCGGCCGCCGGCGGCGTTCGGTCATGAGCGAGATCAACGTGACGCCGTTCGTCGACGTCATGCTGGTGTTGCTGATCGTGTTCATGGTGTCGGCGCCGCTGCTCACGGTCGGCGTGCCGATCAATCTGCCGCAGAGCCAGGCCAAGTCGCTCAGCCAGAATACCGATCCGCTCACCATCGCGCTCGATGGCCAGGGGCAGCTCTATTTGCAGGACGCCAAGGTCACCGACGACGAGCTGCTGCAGAAGCTGCAGGCGGTGACCGCGTCGCGCGGCGGCCAGACCGCGCCGATTTATTTCCGCGCCGATCGTGACCTGAAATACGGTATGATCATGCGACTGTTGGGGCGGCTGAACAGCGCCGGCTATGTCAAGGTCGAACTGGTGACGGATTTCCAGCAGGGGTCGTGAAAGAGCAAAGCACGCCGATGCGGGGTAGCCTGACGATATCGATCATTGGGCACGTCATGGTGCTGGGCCTGTGCCTGGTCGCGTTCACGATCGAGCCGACCGAAGCGCCGGCGATCCCGACCATGACGGTCGACACCATATCGATCAAGGATTTCAACCAGCTCACCCAGGGCGTCAAGGACGCGCCGAAGCTGAAAGTCGACGAGCCGAAGCCGGTCGCCGACAAGATCGACGTGCCGAAGCCCGCCGATCAGGTCGCCGACAAGGTCGCCGACAAGCCGGAGATCAAGACCGAGACGGTGGCCAAGCAGGAGCCCAAGCCCGAGCCGAAGCCCGATCCGAAGCCGGCCGACAAGCCGAAGCCCAAGACGCCGGACTACAAGCCCGATCAGATCGCCGATCTGCTCAAGAAGGATGCCGCCAAGGAACAGCCGAAGACCGACACCAAGCCGGGGCCGGAAAAACCGGCGCAGAACACGCCGAAATTCGACGCCGACCAGGTCGCGCAGCTACTCGACCACCGCGATCCGCGGCGCCAGGTCGCGGCAGCCGACGCGCTCAACAATCAGGCCAGCGTCGGCGCCTCGAACGGCGCGGCGGCGCAGTTGTCGCAGGATGAAATCAGCGCGCTGCGGGCGCGCATATCGAGTTGCTGGAGCCCGCCGGCCGGTGTCGATTCCAACAGCAAGGTCAGGGCTTCGCTCGCGGTGTTCTTGAGGCTGGACGGTTCGCTGGCGCGGCCGCCGGAAATGGTCGAAGCGACGCCGTCGCCGCTCGGGCCCGCCTTCATCGAAAGCGCCAAGCGGGCGGTGCTGAGCTGCCAACCGTTCACCATGTTGCGGCCCGAGCACTACCAGCAATGGAAGGAGTTGCAGCTCGACTTCGATCCCAAGGAGCTGCTCGGGGGCGGCTGACAAGCATCCGTAACATCATGACGATCTGGCAAAGACCCTTGTGTGTAACGCGGCGGCGCGCGCTCGCGCTCGGCGCCGCCGCCGGCGGCCTCGCGCTGGCGACGCACCGTGCCGCCGCCGAGGTGCCCCACATCGGCATCACCGACAGCAACTTCCAGCCGATGCCGATCGCGATTTCGAATTTCCTCGGCGGCGGCGAAGGCGACAGCGACGCCGCGACCGGGGTGACGCAGATCATCACCGCCAATCTCAAGGGCAGCGGCCTGTTCGTGCCGGTCGATCCGTCGGCGTTCCTCGAGCAGATCGCCAGCGTCGACAGCGTGCCGAACTTCCCCAATTGGCGCACCATCAACGCGCAAGCGCTGGTCACCGGCCGCATCACGCGTCAGGCCGACGGCCGGCTCAAAGCCGAATTCAGGCTTTGGGACGTGCTCGCCGGCCAACAGCTCGCCGGGCAGCAATATTTCACCACGCCGGACAACTGGCGCCGCATCGCCCACATCATATCGGACGCGATCTACGAGCGGCTCACCGGCGACAAAGGCTATTTCGACACCCGTATCGTGTTCATCGACGAGACCGGTCCGAAGGAGCGTCGCGTCAAGCGGCTCGCCATCATGGACCAGGACGGCGCCAATGTGCGCTATCTCACCCGCGGCGACGAACTGGTGCTGACGCCGCGCTTCTCGCCGTCGACCCAGGAGATCACCTACATGGCCTACGGCCAGGGCGATCCGCGGGTCTATCTCCTCAATATCGAGACCGGCCAGCGCGAGATCGTCGGCAATTTTCCCGGCATGAGCTTTGCGCCGCGGTTCTCGCCCGACGGCCAGCGCGTCATCATGAGCCTGCAGGAAGGTTCCAACGCCAATCTCTTCACCATGGATTTGCGCTCGAAGACGACGACGCGGCTGACCAACACGCCGGCGATCGATACCGCGCCATCCTATTCACCCGACGGC
>JASHQO010000311.1 GCA_030039105.1 Xanthobacteraceae bacterium | reverse complement strand
GAAACCTCGGCGAACTCCAATCTCATCGCCGGTACGGTGCGCAAGCTGCAAGCGGGCGAGTAATATACCCTCTTGCCCCTGCGGCAGAGGGTATAGCAGAGCCATGACCGCTGACCCCTCTGGAACGGCAGGCTGGTCTTTCAGCGACACGCTCGCGGTCTATCTCAAGCGCCGCGTGCTTATCGTGCTGTTTCTCGGCTTCTCGTCCGGCCTGCCGCTGGCGCTGTCGGGAACGACGTTGTTGGTGTGGATGCGCGAGGCCGGCGTCAATCTCGGCACCATCGGCCTGTTTGCGTTGGTTGGCACGCCGTACACGGTGAAATTCCTGTGGGCGCCGCTGATCGACGCGCTCGACGTGCCGCTGCTGTCGCAGCGTTTCGGCCGCCGCCGTGGCTGGCTCCTGCTATCGCAGTTCTTGCTCATCGCCGCCGTCGTCTTTCTTGGCTGCTGCGATCCGGCGGTGTCGCCGCCGATCGTCGCCCTCGGCGCACTCCTGGTTGCCACCGCTTCGGCGACCCAGGACATTATCGTCGACGCGTTTCGGGTCGAAAGCCTCGACGAAAGCGAGCAGGCCGCCGGCATGGCATCCTATGTCGCCGCCTACCGTGTCGGCATGCTGGTCTCGACCGCAGGTGCGCTGTTTCTGGTCTCCGGCTTTCAAGGTTTTGGCCTCGATCATCACGCCGCCTGGCGCGCCGGCTATGCGGTGATGGCGGTGCTGGTGTTGATCGGCGTCGCCACCACGTTGTTCGCCACCGAGCCGGAAAAATCCGCTATCGCCGAAGCGGTGCTGGAACGCGAAAGTGCGCTGCGGCGCGTGACCGATGCGGCGGTCGGCGCGTTCTCCGAATTTTTGTCACGCGATTTGGCTTTCGTGGCGCTCGCCTTCGTCGTGCTGTTCAAGTTCACCGATGCGCTGTCCGGCGCCATGACGGCGCCGTTCGTCATCGATCTTGGCTTTTCGCGCAACGAATATGCCGCCATCATCAAGGGCGTCGGCCTGGCGGCGACGCTGATCGGCGGCTTCGCCGGCGGCTTCGTCGCCCGCGCCTATTCGCTATCGCTCAGTTTGTGGATCGGCGGCGTGCTGCAGGCGGTGGCCAATCTTGCTTTTTCCTGGCAGGCGGTGGTCGGCCTCAACGCCACGTGGCTGACCGTCGCCATCGTCGCCGAGAATTTCACCAGCGCCGTCGGTACCGTGATCTTCGTCGCTTATTTGTCGGCGCTGTGCCGCAACCCGCTGCATACCGCGACCCAGTACGCACTGCTCACGGCACTCGCTGCCTTCGGCCGCACCTATCTGTCGTCGGGCGCAGGCTTTATCGCCGCCGCCACCGGCTGGGTGTGGTTTTTCGCCATCTGCGCGGTGGCGAGCGTGCCGGCGCTGATCCTGCTCGCGTTCCTGCAGCATCGCGGTCACTTCGCCGGACTGGCGCCGGAGAAGAAGTGACCGGTCAGCCCTCGACATTGGCGCCTGGACGGTCGGGCTCCGGCTGCTCGCACAAACCCTCGCAGCAATGGGCGATGGCTTGGCCGCCGCAATCGGGGCAGGGCAGGTATTTCACGGTTGCGGCGCTGGCCGAAGCAGCACCCTCGCGGTGGCGGACGAAGCCCGGGCGCCCGGAAAAGCGGCAGGTGTCGCAAAGCATGGCGCAAACCCCAGATGTCCGGGGACAATTCATCGCAGCGTCATCGCCAGATCGTCCGATTCTCGTAACTTTCGCAATGCCCCCACGCCCTTCCCGCAAAAAAGTCTTTTTGTAAGGATCGGATAGCTATAATCGCCGTTGTCCCCGTTGCGTACCTCCAACCAGGTTGTTCTGTAGTCGCCGCCAATGGACATCATTCTCGTCAAGCTGTTCGCGACGGCGCTGGCGCTCAGCGAGGTCACGGCCCACCCGGACGCGGTCAAGACCCAGTTCGATCCAGTGGCGGATCAGGCCGCGGTCGTGCAGATTCTGCGCGACGGCTGCGCCCATATGCGGCAAGCCTTCGACATCGAGTCGATCAATATCGACGACCTCATCAACACCGCGCTCGACGACCCTGCGGCAGTCGGCACCAAGATCAAGGCGTTCCACGGCCTAGACTTCGGCGACCTCAACACCGCCTACAAGCAATTCTGCAAGAACGAGGACGTCAGCAATCCGGTGGTCGACATCGGCGAAGTGATAAAATTCTTCAACGGCGCGGCAGCCGATCTGCCCGATCCGGCGCAGCTAAAGAATAAGCAACTGCCGGGCATGAGCACCGTGCTCGACGGCAAGGGCGATCCCTATGCCGACGTGTTCGAGCCGCGCAACCGTCGCGTCTGGGTATCGCTCAAAGACGTTCCCGGTTACGTGCAGAAGGCTTTCGTCGCCGCCGAGGACCGCCGCTTCTATCAGCATCACGGCGTCGACGAGCGCGGCATCATCCGTGCCTTCATCGGCGACTTGGCGGAGCCGGGCCGGCCGCAGGGCGGCTCGACCATCACCCAGCAGGTGGTGAAGAATCTGCTGGTCGGCGACGACGTCTCCTATGAACGCAAGATCCGCGAGATGATCGTGGCGTCGCGGCTCGAAACCATCCTGAGCAAGAACGACATCCTCGAGCTCTATCTCAATTCCGCTTATCTCGGCCGCGGCTCGTGGGGCATCGAGATGGCGGCGCGCAGCTATTTCGGCAAGTCGGCAAAGGATCTGACGGTGCCGGAGGGCGCGCTGCTCGCCGGGCTGCTCAAGGGTCCGAGCTTTTATAACCCCGACCGCCATCCCGACCGCGCCAAGGAACGTCTCGGCTACGTGCTCGGCCGCATGCAGGAAGACGGCGTTATCACCGCGAGCCAGAAGCAAAGCGCGGTCGGCGCGCTGCCGAAGCTCGTTGCCTTCACGCTGCCGCATCGCGATTCCGGCTTCGGCTTCGTCGATTACCTCGGCCGTGAGGCGAAGTCCGACGGGCTCAGCAGCTTGACCGCGCAATCCTACACGGTGCGTTCCACCATCAATGCGCAATTGCAGCGCGAGACCGAGGCGGCGCTGCAGGAAGGTTTGGCGCAATACGAGATCGCCAACGGCCGCACCCAGTTCCGCGGCCCGGAAGCCAATCTCGGCGACGCGATCAAGAAGCTCGCCACGCAATCCGGCGGCCTGCCGGCATGGCAGCAGGCGCTGCAGTCGGTGCGGCTGCCGCTCTACGACGTGCACTGGACCCCCGCCGTGATCGTGCAGAAAGGCGACGGCAGGAACGACGGCGGTGCGATTCGCGTCGGTCTGCCCGATGGACGCATCGCGCCGTTGACCGGCGTGTCCTATGAGGCGCGGCGCGGCCTCGGCCAATACGACGTGGTCTATGTCAACCTGGTCGAAAGCCGGGCGGCCGCTGCGGCGCGGGTCAACGAGGCCAGGCTCAACGATCCGAAAGCCAAGAAGCCAAAGCCGGCCGCCGTGCCGGTTGCTGCTGGCGTAACTGCGCAACTGCGGGTGCGGCCGACCGTGCAGGGCGCGGCGCTGGTGCTGGAGAACAAGACCGGCCGCATCCTCGCCATGGCCGGCGGCTTTTCTTATCCGGCGAGCCAGCTCAATCGCGCCTGGCAGACCGCGCGCCAGCCCGGCTCGGCGATCAAGCCGATCACCTATCTCACCGCGCTGCAGAAAGGATTGCAGCCGAACACACTGGTATCCGACGATCCGATCACGCTGCCGCCGATCGGCGGCGGTTCGTATCGCAGCAGCATCATGAGCGATTCCGGCACCACCGACCGCGACTCCTGGTCGCCGCGCAACGCCGATTACGGCTCGGGCGGCGTCTTCACGATGCGGCGCGGGCTGGAGAATTCGATCAACGTCGTCACCGCCCATCTGCTCGACGGCGGCATCGACGGCGACCCTGTGCAAAGCCTCGACGACGTCTGCGCCACCGCCAAGGCGGCGAAAATCTACACCGACTGCATCCGCTACTATCCGTTCGTGCTCGGCGCCCAGCCCGTGCACATGATCGACCTCGCCGCGTTCTATGCCGCGGTTGCCGACGAAGGCGCGCGGCCGCAGCCCCACGCCATTGATTCGATCCAGGCGCCGGACGGCCACACCGTCTATGCCTATCCGTCGGTGCCGACCTTCGCTCCGATCAGCGCCGCCGACGGGGTAAGTTTCTATCAGCTCAAGACCATGCTGCAGGGCGTAGTAGCGCGCGGCACCGCGCGCGGCATCGGCGCGCTGTCGCCTTACGTGGCCGGCAAGACCGGCACCACTGAGGATGCGGTCGACGGCTGGTTCGTCGGTTTCACCAACGATGTCACCGTCGCAGTCTGGGTCGGCTACGACAACGGCGACGGCAAGCGGCGCTCGCTCGGCTCCAACGAGACCGGCGCCCGGGTGGCGCTGCCGATCTTCAAGCCGATCATCGAAGCCATCTGGTCCGAGCACGTCGCGCCGAAGGAGCCGCTGGCCGGCCCTTCGCCCGAGGTGAAGCGCCAGATCGTCGATATGGCAATCGACTACACCAGCGGTACGCCGGCGAATGCACGCGCCAACGCCGCGGCGAACAACAATTCCGAGGGCTTCAACCTGTTCAGCGTGTTCGCCAACCAGGCGTCGGCGGCGCCGCAACCGCCGCCGTCCGCATCCAGTAATTTCATCGAGCACTTCCGGCGCGGCGCCGACGGCCAGGCCGAAGATACCCAGTATCAGATGGTCTCGCGCGAAAACGCCTATAGCAGCATGTACAGCTCGCAGGGCAGCGATAACTATTATTATGGCGGCGGCTATGGTAGCGCGCCGCAAGGTTACGACGGCCGTTGGACCGCCGGGCGGTCGTACTACCCCAATCAAGGTTGGTCGCCGCAACCGGCACCGCCGCCGCCTCAGCAACGCGGCCTCTTCCAGGTGTTTCCGTTCGGCGCGCAACAGGCGCCGCCGCAGCAGGGCTATTATTGGGGCGGGCGCTACAACTGATCCCTGCCGATATTCATTCGCGAGAGATTTGATGGCAACGCGGCACGCGCTCGTGCTTCTCGGCCTGCTTGGCTCAACGACGGCCGCCGGTGCACAGGATTTTCAGATCACCGACGTCAACGCCGCCGCCATGGCGGACGTCGCGCAGCTCAAGCCGGGCAGTATCGCGTTCAACGATCAGTGGGGCAGCGAGGCCGCCGAGGCGAGCCCCCGCCTGATCCATTTCGACGATTGGGCGGCGAAGCATCCCAACCAGAAGAAGTTCCTGGCGCTGTTTCCGTCCTATGCGGAGCCGACCATCGCCCGGCCAACGAACGGCGCGCCCGGGCCGATGGTCGACAAGCTTTACATGTACGTCGCCGAAGCCCGCTTCATCGTCGACCGCGCGCCCGGCGCCGTCGATCTGTCGCGCTACGTCAACTTGGCGTTTCTCAGCCGTATCGATCCGGCCATCGCCCACACCACGCTCAATGCCCCCGACATCGTGCCGTTCACCGACGATGCCGGCATCGGCAACGACAATTCCGACCGCAAGTGGTGCAGCGGCCGCACCACTTCGATCTGCATCCAGTCGACCTATAAGCTTGAGGGCAAGATCCCGATGGGCGTGCTGCTGGTGAACAAGCTTCGCGACAGCGTCAAGAAGGTCGCCGATCATATCGACTTCCAGAGCGAGCTGTCGGCGCTGACGCCCGCCGACCTCGATCAGGCCGGTCTGCAGGACCTTACCGCCCTGAGCACGCCGGTTGCCGGCGTGCTCGAGCAGGACATTTTCTACGTCAACCAGATCATGAAATTCGGCAAGCTGCTCGCCGTGTTCCAGAATCACCCGAGCGACGCCAACAAGACCGTGGTTACTGCCTACATGGCGCTCGCCATCAAGGCGCGGGCGCTCGACGAGAAGCGCGACTACGAGAACGTGCCGGTGCTGCGCAACCTGGTGCCGGCGCAAGTGCTGATGGGCCAGTCGTCGTTCAATTCGGGAAACTCGATCAGCGCCGGTCTGCCGAAATACGCCCGCAACGAGATCGCGACGATCGCGGGGATTTTGGAGAAGGATAAATAGCGTACGGTCGCGCACGCGCGTAGCTTCATCTCCCCACGCGCGGAGAGGTGCCTTTAGGTGCCACTCACCTCCGGCAATGGCACGAACAATTGCTCGATTGGAATCGCTTTCGCAATGAAGTGCTGCTCGGCCATATAGCGCACCAGCGCGTCCAGGGTCGGGCGGTTCGGCTCGATGCCGTAGGCAAACGGATCGCCGCCGAACACTTCGTCGATTTCCTCGAGCTCATCCTGCAGCCACGGCAACATGGCGGCGAGCGAGCCGGCATAGCGCAATCGCGCTCGCGCGATGCGCTTTGATTCGACGAAGGCGGCGTACAGGCTCGAGGCAATCCACGGATTTTTCTCGTAGACCGCGCGGCGGATGGCGACGAGGTGCATGATCGGGAAGATCTTTTCTCGCTGATAAAGCTCGCGCTCCAGCGCGTGATGGTTCGGCAAGAGCCGCACCACGTCGTGATCGGTGCCGAAGGCCGGTGGCTTGCGCGAGCCGAGATAGGCATCGATGTCGCCGCGGGCGAGTAGCTCGCTGAGCGGCCGGCCGCTGCGATTGATCTCGATGGCGACGGGACGAAGGAGCGGCAGCGTGTGCGGGTTGCCGTGGGCGCCGCCGCTTTCGACCGCACCCTGCACCCAGTGAATCTTGCTCAGGTCAACGCCGAACTGGTGCGCGAGATGGCCGCGCAACCAGATCGACGCGGTCTGGGTATAGAGCGGCAGCCCCACGCGCTTGCCTTCGAGGTCCTTCGGCGTGCCGACGCCGGCGCGCTTGTTGACGAAGATGTAGCCGTGGCGGAACACCCGCG
>JASHQO010000310.1 GCA_030039105.1 Xanthobacteraceae bacterium | reverse complement strand
ATCTGGCTCAGGATTTTCAGGGTCGAGGTCATTATCATCACTCCCCCGTTTCGACGTTAACCATACGCTAACCGTCGGTGCACGATGTGACCCGCGTCACAGGTCGGCGGTTTTTCATAAGTAATTGATTCAACAATGTTATTGCGCCAGCGCCGGGTAGTCGATGTAGCCCTCGTCGGCGCCGCCATAGAACGTCTTGCGGTCGGCGGCGTTGAACGGTGCGCCGCTGCGCAGCCGCTCCGGCAGATCCGGGTTGGCGATATAGAGCGTCGCGAACGAGACGAGGTCGGCGGCGCCGTTGCGCAGCACCGCATTGGCGCGCGAGAGATCGTAAGCCTTGTTGGCGATCAGCGCCGACTGCCACAGCGGCCGGAAGAATGCAGCGTCGAGCCGCAGGCCCTCACTCGTTCCTCCCCGGCTTGCGGGGGAGGAGGCATCCGGATCGGTCGGACCCGGCTCGACCAGGTGCAGATAACCGAGGCCGAGCCGGTCGAGCGCGCGCACAACCGTAGAGAACGTCGCTGCCGGATCGCTGTCGGAAATATCATTGAAGGCGAGATTGGTCGGCGACAGATGCACGCCGACGCGGTCGGTGCCCCAAACGCCGGACACGGCTTCCATCACCTCTATGAGAAGCCGTGCACGATTTGCGGCGCTGCCGCCGTAAACGTCGGTACGCTTATTGGTGCTGTCGCGTAGAAATTGGTCGAGCAGAAAGCCGTGGGCGGCGTGCACCTCGACGCCGTCGAAGCCGGCGGCCTTGGCGTTCTCCGCGCCCGCGCGATATTGCGCGACGATCCTGGGGAGCTCTGCGGTCTCGAGCGCCCGCGGCGTGACGTAAGGCTTCATGCCGTCGAGGGTCCAGGCCTGGCCCGCCGGCGCGATTGCCGACGGTGCCACTGGCAGCGCGCCGCCGGGCTGCAGCGAGGGATGCGAAATCCGCCCGACATGCCAAAGCTGCAGAAAAATCCGCCCGCCGGCCCGGTGCACCGCGTCGGTAACGAGCCTCCAGCCCGCGACCTGCTCGGCGCTATGGATGCCCGGCGTGCCCGGATAGCCAAGTCCCTGCGGCGATACCTGGCTCGCCTCGGCCACGATCAGCCCGGCACCCGCCCGCTGCGCGTAATAGGTCGCGTTCAGCGCCGTCGGCGCATTGCCGGCGCCGGCCCGGTTGCGCGTCATCGGCGCCATCACGATGCGGTTGGGCAGGGCGAGGGGGCCGAGCCTAAAGGGAGAGAAAATATCGACGTCGCTCATTGTCTCTTGGCAGTCTTCCGTGCGTTCAGCCCCACACGAGGCGCGCCGTCTCGAGAATGCGTTCGAACTTGCGCCATTGATCCTGTTCGGCAGTCGCGACGATGGCGAGACGTGCGCGCATGACCTAGTCGAAATGCAGGCCGCTTTTCTTCACCACCGGCTGCCAGCGCGCCGCTTCGCTGCGGATGAAGCTCGCGAATTCCGCGGGCGTGCTCGAGACCGGATAAAGCCCGACCGCGTCGGCGCGGGCCTTGATGGCGGGGTCGCTGAGGATCTTGGCCGTCTCGCTTTGCAGCTTGTCGATGACGATTGCCGGCGTGCCGTTCGGCGCGACCAGCCCGAGCCAGACCGTGAGATCGCCAAGATGCAGCCCCGCCGCGGCGTCGAGCGTCGGCAGATCGGGCAGCGCCGCAAACGGCCGGCTGTCGAGCTTGGCGAGCGCGCGCAGATCGCCGGACTGAATGAGCGGCAGCTCCGCCGACGGCCCGTCGAACACGAAATCGACGCTCTTGGTCAGAATGCCGTGGGCAACTTCCGACGAGCCGTTATAGGACACCAGTACAGTGTCGATGCCGGCGGCATCGTTGAACAGATAGCCTTGCAGTTTCGTCGAGATGGTGCCGGCGCCGTAGTTGAGCTTGCCGGGCGCCGCCTTGGCCCTGGCGATCAAGTCCTTCATCGACTTCACATCGCTCTGCGCGTTGACCACCAGCAGCCCGATGGTCTTGGCGACGACGGAGACCGGCGTGAAATCGGCGATCGGGTCATAGGGCAGCGTCTTATAAAGATACTGGTTCATCACCAGCGTCGAATCGATCGCCATCAGCAGCGTGTAACCGTCCGGCGCCGCCTTGGCGGCGGTCTCGGCGCCGATCACCGTGTTGGCGCCGGGCCGGTTCTCGACCACCACCGGCTGCTTGAAGTCGACGCTCATCCTGTCGCCGATCAGCCGCGCCAATACGTCCGACGGCCCGCCGGCCGGGAACGGCACGATGATGTGGATGGCGCGAGCGGGATAATCTTGGGCGGTCGCGGGCGCGGCGGCCAACGCCGACAGCACTATGAGTAGAGCGAAGCGAAATGAGTACACGACGTTCCTCCCCGGCGTAGCGTTCAGGCCAGATCATAAATCGCGCTGCGTGCCCAGGACAGCCGTGGAGAAGTCGCGGCCGGCGGTTGAAAACGCGCGGGTGACATGACCATATTGCAACGCGTGGTCCGCACGCGCCGCGCGAGTGCCACTCAAATCTCCATGCAGCTACCGGCCGACCCTTCGCAGATCGTTCGCTATTCGGCGCAGGACCTCTACGGCAGCAAGCGGGCCGACTGGCCGCCGCCAAGCGACGGCTGGAACGACTACAAATTCGCGCGGATGGAGCGCTTCGTCCTCGATACCGGGTCGCACCTGCTGCCCGGCACCTCGCGGGTCCTCGATGCCGGTTGCGGCATTGGCGTCTACGACTGGATGCCGCAACGCGCCATCAACCTCGACCTGTTCGTCTCCCAGGTGCGCGGCCGCCCGAATGCGCTGGTGGCCGACGTCGAGCGGCTGCCGTTCGCCGACCAAAAATTCGATCTGATCTTCTGCCTCGGCTCGGTGCTCAATTATGTCTCGGCGACCGAGGCGCTGGGCGAGTTGGCGCGCGTCAGCGCGCCGTCGGCATTGCTGTATCTGCATTTCGAGACATCGTCGAGTTTCGAGCACATTCTTGGGAAAGGCTGGAACGCGCCGAAATTCCTGAACAAGACCGTCAATGCCGCGCGCGAGGACCATGTCTGGGTCTATTCGCCGCGCTACGTGTCCGAGCAGCTCGCCGGCTTCGGCTTTCGGGTGCTCAAGTCGGCGCGCTTCCACATCCTGTCGTCGCTACTCTACAAGCTCGGCGTGCCGCAGAGTACCGCCTGCAAGGCGGCGCGCCTTGATGGCGCGGTGCCTTGGCTCAATCTGTTTTCCGACGATGTGATCCTGCTGGCACAGATGTGCCGCCAATAGGCGGCCGCCACCCGATTTCGCTTGCGCTCAATCCGGGTTACGCTACGCGAAATACTTGAGTGGAACCTATGGCACGCATCGGACTGATCATCCCGTCGTCCAACCGCATGGTCGAGCAGGAGATGGTGCGCCATGTGCCGCCGGGGATCACCACCCACGTCACGCGTCTGCGCATGACCGGTGACCACCGGGTCACCCTCGATGCGCTGATCCCGCAGGTCGAGCAGGCTGCGGGCCTGCTGACCGACGCGCGGTGCGACGTCGTCGTCTTCCACTGCACCGCGAATTCAACATCCGAAGGCGCGCTGGGCGAGGCGAAGCTGCTCACCGCGCTGCTGCACGCCGGCGCGCCTCACGTGACGACGACGGCAACCGCCATCCGCCACGCTCTTGACGTGCTCGACGCCCGCCGTTTGGTGTTGCTGACGCCGTACAGCGCCCATGTCACTGCCGAGGAGGCGGGTTTTCTGCGTGAGGCCGGCTACGACGTGGTGCACGCCCGCGGCTTTGCCATGGCCGGCAGCGACGAATATTGCGCTACGCCGCCGCAGTTCTGGCGCGACCGCGCGCTCGAGGCGGCGCGGCCCGATGCCGACGCTTACTTCCTGAGTTGCGCCAATATTTCGGTGTTTCCGGTGATCGAGGAGATCGAGCAAAAGCTCGATCGCCCGGTCGTGACCAGCAACCAGGCGGTAATCTGGGAGGCGCTGTCGCTCCTCAACCTCAGCGACCGACGCAATTGCCGCGGCCGGTTGTTCGATCGCTTGAGCAATTTCGAGGCCCGTGTCCCCGCATGAGCAGATCATGACGCTTCAGCAGAATACCGACCGCATCCAGACCACCCATATCGGCAGCCTGCCGCGCCCGCATGCGCTGCTCGACATCATGAAAGCGAAGTATTCCGGCCAGCCTTACAACCAGGCGACGTTCGTGGCGATGCTGACCGAAGCCGTCAACGAGGCGGTGCGCAAGCAGGTCGAGTGCGGCATCGACATCGTCACCGACGGCGAGTTCTCGAAGCCCGGCTTCTTCACCTACATCCAGGAACGGCTCGAAGGTTTCGAGCGCCGGCCCGATCGGAAGATGAAGCTGTTCCAGCAGGAGGTCGCGGCATTCCCCGAATATTACGCCGAGTATTTCAAGCAGGCGATGATGGGCGGCGCCATTGTCGGATTGGCGCCGGTGGTATGCGTCGGCCCGGTCAAATATCGCGGCGAAAAGTTCGTGCAGGCCGACATCGCCAACGTCAAGAAGGCGGCCGCGGCGGCCGGCGTGCCCGACCATCACGTCTTCTTGCCGGCGACTGCGGCGTCCGGCGTCGGCGTCAACGACTATTACAAATCCGACGAGGCGTATTTCCACGCCCTCGCCGGCGAACTCGCCAAGGAATACCGCGCCATCGTCGATGCCGGCATCTTGGTGCAGATCGACGATCCGTTCCTGCCGGATATCTTCTTCGACCCCGATCTCGACCGCGCGCAGATGAAGCGCCGCGCCGAAATCTACGTCGAGGCCACCAATGTGGCGCTCAAGGGGATTCCGCCGGAAAGAGTGCGTTTCCACACCTGCTACGGCATCAACGAAGGCCCGCGCCTCTACGAGGCTGCGCTCGCCGACATCATCGAATACGTGCTCAAGATCAACGCCGGTTCGTACAGTTTTGAGGCCGCGAACCCGCGCCACGAGCACGAATACCATCTGTTCGAGAGCGTGAAAATTCCCGACGGTAGGGTGCTGGCGCCCGGCATGATCACCCATGCCAGCAACATCGTCGAGCATCCGGAGTTGATTGCCGAGCGCATTATCCGGTTTGCCAAGCTGGTCGGCCGCGAGAACGTCATCGCCGCCGCCGATTGCGGGTTCTCTTCGCAGGCGCTGTACCGCACCGAGGTGCATCCCACCGTGGTATGGGAGAAGTTCAAGGCGCTGCGCCAGGGCGCGGACCTCGCGACGAAAAA
>JASHQO010000309.1 GCA_030039105.1 Xanthobacteraceae bacterium | reverse complement strand
CGCGCGGCGGATGTGTCCGCGATTCGGCATGTCGGCGGCCGACACCGAGCTGGTCGCCTGGCTGGTCGAGGTGCATCTGGTGATGTCGACGGTGGCGCAATCGCGCGATCTCTCCGACCGCAAGACCATCGAGAATTTCGCCGCGGTGGTGCAGTCGCTGGAGCGGCTGAAGCTGCTCACCATCCTCACCGTCGCCGATATCCGCGCCGTCGGGCCGGGCGTCTGGAACGGCTGGAAGGCGCAGCTCCTGCGCACGCTCTATTACGAGACCGAGCCGGTGCTCACCGGCGGCTTCTCCGAGGTCAATCGCGCCCAGCGCGTCGCCGCGGCGCAGACCGAATTTCGCGCCGAGATCAAGGATTGGCCAACGGAAAAGCTGGACGCCTATATTGCGCGCCATTATCCGGCCTACTGGCTCAAGGTCGACATGGCGCACAAGCTGGCGCACGCCCGCTTCGTGCGCGCGGCCGAAGAGTCAGGCCGGACGCTCGCCACCACCGTCGGCTTCGACGCGGCGCGCGGTGTCACCGAGCTCAACGTGCTCGCGCCCGATCATCCGTGGCTGCTCTCGATCATCGCCGGCGCCTGCGCGC
Organism: Xanthobacteraceae bacterium; assembly: GCA_030039105.1. Lineage (GTDB taxonomy): Bacteria > Pseudomonadota > Alphaproteobacteria > Rhizobiales > Xanthobacteraceae > BOG-931. The sequence goes on along the minus strand of JASHQO010000309.1, from coordinate 21,699 downwards.
TGGCCGGCGCCAACATCGTCGACGCCCAGATCTACACCACTACCGACGGGCTGGCGCTGGACACGATCTCCGTCAGCCGCGAATTCGAGCGCGACGAGGACGAGGCCCGCCGCGCCGCCCGCATCTGCGACGCCATCGAGCAGGCGGTGCGCGGCAATCTCAAGCTGCCCGAGGTGGTGGGCAAGCGCGTCACGCCAAAGGGCCGGCTCAAGGCCTTCGCCATCGAGCCCGAGGTCAGCATCAATAATCAGTGGTCGGCGCGCTACACCGTGGTCGAGGTCACCGGCCTCGACCGGCCGGGCCTGCTCTACGAGCTGACCGCGACGCTATCGAAGCTGAACCTGAACATCGCTTCGGCCCACGTTGCCACCTTCGGCGAGCGCGTGGTCGACGTGTTCTACGTCACCGACTTGCTCGGCGCGCAGATCGCGACCGCGACCCGCCAGACCGCCATTAAGCGCCCGCTGCTGGCGCTGTTCACGGGTGGGCCGGCCGCCGAGAGCAAGCCGAAGGAGGCTGCGGAGTAAAGCACCCGGCGCAGCGGTAACCCCACCTTAAACCGGCCAAACTACCGTCGATTCAGCGCGTTTTCCGCGCGGGGACGGGATATGGCGTCGCGGCAGGCCGGCAAAAAGCGTGGTGACGCCGTCGATCACAACGTCCGGCCGCGGCCACAGGACCGCGCCCCGGCGCCGCGGCGCCAGCGCGATAGCTCATAGTCTCAGCCGCGCCGGAACAAGGGCTCCGGCAAGCGGCGCTCCGGCTTCGGCCGCCTGATCTATTGGGGCGCGGTGGCGGCGGCCTGGGCGATCATCGCCGCCCTCGGCATCCTGGTCTGGATCGGCGTTCATCTGCCGCCGATCCAGTCGCTCGAAATCCCGAAACGGCCGCCGTCGGTGCTGATCCTCGGCGCCAACGGCGCGACGCTGGCGACGCGCGGCGACATGGGCGGCGCCGAGGTGCCGCTGCGCGAACTGCCGGCTTACGTGCCCAACGCCTTCGTCGCCATCGAGGACCGCCGCTTCTATTCGCACCACGGCATCGATCCGTGGGGCATTTTGCGCGCCGGCGTGCGCGACGTGCTGCATCGCGGCGCCGCGCAAGGCGGCTCGACGATCACCCAGCAGCTCGCCAAGAATCTGTTCCTCACCCAGGAACGCACGGTATCGCGCAAGCTGCAGGAAGCGGTGCTGGCGCTCTGGCTCGAGCACAAATTCAGCAAGCAGCAGATCCTCGCGCTCTACCTGAACCGCGTTTATTTCGGCTCCGGCGCCTATGGCGTCGAGGCGGCGACGCAGCGCTACTTCGGCAAATCGGCGCGTCAACTCACGCTGCCTGAAGCGGCGATGCTGGCGGGACTGGTGCAATCGCCGTCTCGGCTTTCGCCGAGCCACAATCTCGACGGCGCGCAACGCCGCGCGGCGCTGGTGATCGCCGCCATGGCCGAGCAGAAGATGATCGGCGACGACGCGGCCAGGCGCGCGCTCGCCACTCCGGCCCGCGCGGTGAAGCCATCCGGCGGCGGCTCGGTCAACTACGTCGCCGACTGGGTGATGGACGCGGTCGACGATCTGATCGGCCACGTCGACCGCGACATCGTGGTCGAAACCTCGATCGATCCGGCGCTGCAGACCGCGGCCGAGCAATCGCTCGACGACATCCTGGCGCAGAAAGGCGACAAGCTCGACATCGGCGAAGGCGCGCTGGTGGCGATGACGCCGGACGGCGTCGTTCGCGCCCTGGTCGGCGGGAGGAATTACGCCGAGAGCCAGTTCAACCGCGCCATTGCCGCGCGGCGCCAGCCCGGCTCGGCGTTCAAGCCGTTCGTCTATCTGACCGCGCTCGAGCACGGGCTCACGCCCGACACGGTACGCGAGGACAGGCCGATCAGCGTGCAGGGCTGGCGGCCGGAAAACTACGAGCACGAATATCTGGGACCGGTGACGCTGACCCAGGCGCTCGCCAACTCGCTCAACACCGTGTCGGTGCGGCTGACGCTCGAGGTCGGCCCGGAGGCCGTGGTGCGCACCGCGTACCGGCTCGGCATCGAATCCAAGCTCGAACCGAACGCCTCGATCGCGCTCGGCACGTCGGAAGTCTCCGTCATCGAGTTGGTCTCGGCCTATGCCACCTTCGCCAATGGCGGTCTCGCCGTGCTGCCGCACGTCGTCACGCGCATCCGCTCCGCCGACGGCAAGCAGACGCTCTATACGCGCTCGACGCAGACGCTCGGCCGCATCGTCGATGTCCGCTACGTCGGCATGATGAATACGATGATGCACGAGACGCTGGTGAGCGGCACCGCGCGCCGCGCCGACCTGCCTGGCTGGCTCGCCGCCGGCAAGACCGGCACCAGCCAGGATTTCCGCGACGCCTGGTTCATCGGCTACACCTCGCACCTCGTCACCGGCGTCTGGCTCGGCAACGACGACAATGCGCCGACCAAGCGGGCCGTTGGCGGCGGCGTGCCGGTGGAAATCTGGAGTCGGTTCATGAAGGCCGCCCACCAGGGCGTGGCGGCTGCGCCCTTGCCGGGTCTGAGCAGCGCCGGCTGGTTCAGTTCTGCGGCCCCAACGCAGGCGTCGATGCCGCCGCGCGGCATCGACGAAACCGGCACCGGCGGCGCCGCCGACCGCGGTGGCCAGCGCAATAGCGGCGGCGGTCTCGATTTCTGGCTACTCGACAAGCTGTTCGGCCGCCGCTGAAACCATCAGCGCCGCCAGTATCCACATAAACAAAAATTTACGCGCCGAGCCGCGCCGCATTCCACCTGTTATCAATTCGCCTCAACACGGCCGCAGCGCCGCCGTCGTCTTGACAAGAACTGCCACCGCTCGCACAGTCGATTGATTAGTCACGACTTCTTCGTCTTGCGCGCTGGGCTGGGAATGCGCGCTTTGCGCGTCTCGGGGGTGGACGCAAGCCATGCATGGCGCACTCAAAACCTTTCCGCCAGCAACCACTCCGACGCCTGCGCCGTCCCCTTATCGCCCGCCCGCGCCCATTCCCCATGCGAAGCCGCTCGGCCTCGTCGGCCTGATCGCCACGCTCAAACGCAACACGCTGGAGTGCTTCGCCCAGGAGCACTTCGAGAAGCCGATCGTGGTCACCGGCCTGCCGCACAAGCGACTGCCGTTCAAGCGCGTGCTGTTGGTCCATGAGCCGGCCGCCATTCGCCGGGTGTTGCTCGACAACGCCGGCAATTATCAGAAAGACCCGATTCAACGCCGCGTGCTGTCGGCGGGCTTGGGCGACGGCTTGCTCAGTGCCGAGCGCGAGCAGTGGCGCACCCAGCGCCGCACCGTGGCGCCGGTATTCGCGCGCAAGACCATCATGGACTTCGCTCCGGCGATGATGGCGGCGGCCGATGCGCTGACCGAGCGTTGGCGCAGCAAGGACGGCGCCACGGTCGATGCAGCCGCGGAAATGTCGCGCGTCACCCTCGAAGTGCTCGAGCGCACGATTTTCTCCGACGGCCTCGGCCGCGACAAAGAAGAATTCCGCAGCGCCATGGCGACGTACTTCAACACCATCGGCGAAGTCGGCCTGCTCGACGTGCTGGGCGTGCCGCCTGCGGTGCCGCGGCTCTCGCATTGGCACGTGCGCTCGACCTTGCGGTTCTTCGCCGCGGCGATCGATGAAATCGTTGCCATGCGGCGCCGGCGCCTCAGTGGCGGGTCCGGCGACAAGGCCAACGATATCCTGACGCTGCTCCTTGGCGCGCTCGATCCGGAAACCGGCGAGCAGATGACTGAGGCCGAAGCGCGCTCCAACATCCTCACCTTCATCTCGGCCGGACACGAAACCACGGCCAATACCATCACCTGGTCGCTGTTCCTGCTGTCGCAATCGCCGGAATGGCGCGCACGGATCGCAGCGGAAGCGGCGCGCGAGATTGGCGGCCCGACCGCCGGCCTCGCCGACCGCCTGGTCGAAACGCGTGCCGTGATCGACGAGGCGGTGCGGCTCTATCCGCCGATCGCCGCCATCAGCCGCGTCGCCGACGGCCCGGACGAGCTCGCCGGCGAAGACGTCAAACGCGGCACCATGGTGGTGATCGCTACCTATGTGCTGCATCGGCACCAGCTCTATTGGCGCGATCCGAACGCATTCGATCCGAGCCGTTTTCTCGGCAACGCGAAGAACGAGATCGACCGGTACGTCTATATTCCGTTCGGCGCCGGCATCCGCACCTGCATCGGCTCGGCGTTCGCCCTGCAGGAGGCGACGTTGATCCTTGCCGCCATCATGAAGAATTTCGACGTGCAGCTTGCGCCCGGCACGGCGGTTTGGCCGCAATTGGGCGTGACACTGCGCCCGGCCGGCGGCCTGCCGCTGATCGTCACCGCGACGCATTAACCTCCTCATCCCGAGGCGCGCCGAAACGGCGCGTCTCGAAGGATGCTGCTCCAAGCATGATGGTTCGAGACGCGACGCTGACGCGTCGCTCCTCACCATGAGGCTCACGAGGCTTCCTCTCGTGGCGATGCATCGTCGCCGCATCGGACTTCGTGTCGCGCGGCGCCCGCCCGGAAAAGGCTCCGCCAATCGCGCGTGCCCGTCTCAGATCGCCCGCAGATCGTGGTTCTTCACCGGCAGCGAGCGGATGCGCTTGCCGGTCGCGGCGAAGATGGCGTTGCACAAGGCCGGCGCTACCGGCGGCACCGGCGGCTCGCCAACGCCGCCCCAGAAATCGCCGCTGGGTACGATGACGCTGACCACGTCCGGCGCGTCGGCCATGCGCAGCATCTGATAGTCGTTGAAGTTCGACTGCTCAGCGGCGCCGTCCTTGATGGTGATCTCGCCGTAAAGCGCCGCGGTCAGAGCATAGATGACGGCGCCCTGCATCTGCATTTCGATCGACAGCGGATTGACCACGTAGCCGCAGTCGATCGCCGAGACGACGCGATGCACGCGCACCTTGCCGTTCTCGACCGAGACTTCGATCACCTGCGCCACGTAGCTTTCGCAGGCACGGTTGACGGCGATGCCGCGGAAGCGACCGGGCGGCAACGGCTTGTCCCATTCCGCTTTCCGCGCCGCGGCGTCGAGCACCGCCAAGTCCTTCGGGCTGTCGCGAAGAAGGTGCCGCCGGTACCGATACGGATCGGCGCCGGCGGCATGCGCGAGTTCGTCGATGAAGCTCTCCTTGTAGAAGGCGTTCTGGGTGTAATTGATGCCGCGCCAGGCGCCGAGCGGCACATGGGTCGCGCGCAGCGCCACGTCGACGCGGTAGTTCGGCAGCGCGTAAGCCATTTCGAACGTCAGCCCGCTGACGAAGCTGCGATCGATGATGTCCGGGCCGAGCCCCGGCACCAGCGACGCCACGAACGACGGGCCGGCCAGCCGAATGGTCACCGCCACCGGCAGGCCGTCGGCGTCGAGGCCGGCGACCAGGCGCGCCATGCCGAACGGCCGGTACAGATCGTGGGCGATGTCCTCCTCGCGAGTCCACAGCATCTTGACCGGCTGGCTGAACTCCTTGGCGATCAGCACCGCCTCGCGGACGAATTCCTGCACCGCGTTGCGGCGGCCGAAGCCGCCGCCGAGCATCATCGGATGCACCGTGACCTTGTCGTTCGGCACGCCGGCGGCGACCGCCGCCGTAACCAGCGTCGTCATCACGTCCTGCGACGGCGCCCAGACCTCGACGCCGTCGGACCTGACATGCGCGGTGCAGGTCTGCGGCTCCATGGTGGCGTGCGCCAGGAACGGCACCGCATAGTCGACCTCGATCCGCCGCGCAGCGCCAAGGAGCGCCGCGTCGGGATCGCCGTCGTTGCAGGCGACGTTGGCTTTGGTCGCAGCAAGGCCGTCGCGCACCATGGCGGCGATGTCGGCGGTCGAGACGCTGCCGTGATCGCGGGCGTCCCATTCGACGCGCAGTGCGTCGGCGGCACGCTTGGCCTGCCACCACGATTCCGCCACCACCGCCACGGCGTCGGGCAACCGCACCACCCCTCGCACGCCCTTCATGGTGGCGAGCGCGCTATCGTCGACCGATTGCAGCGCGCCCTGGAAAACCGGGCAGTGCACGACGGCGGCGTAGAGCATGTCCGGCAGCCGCACGTCGATGGAATAGATCGTGGCGCCGGTGACCTTGTCGGGCACATCGAGGCGCAGCCTCGCCGTGCCGGCGACCTTCCAGTCGCGCGGATCCTTCAGCACGACGTCGCTCGGCGGCTCGATTTTGGCCGCGTCATCGGCGACGACGCCGAACGTCACTTTGCGGCTGCTCCGGGCGTGCGTGATGACCCCGTTATGGGCGCTGCATTCCGCCGCCGGCACGTTCCAGCGCCGCGCTGCGGCGGCGATCAGCATCTCCCGCGCGGCGGCGCCGGCGCGGCGCAGATAAAGCTGCGACGAGGCCACCGACCGGCTGGCGCCGGTCGACATGTCGCCCCAGGCCCGGCCGCGGCGCAAATTCTCCGCCGGCGCCACGAAGGCGGTGCCGACCTTAGCCCAGTCACATTCGAGCTCCTCGGCGACCAGCATGGCGAGCGCCGTCATGGCGCCTTGGCCCATCTCGGCATGGGCGACGCGGATGGTCACCCGGTCGTCCGGGGCGATCACCACCCAGCAATTGATTTCGGTCGGGGATGCCGGTGCGGCGCGCAGCGGCGTTGTTCCAGAGCGAAGCGTCAAGCCGAGCGCCAAGCCGCTGCCAGCGGCTGCAGCGCCGACAACGAACCAACGGCGGTCGAGTTCGCCGCCCGCGCTCATGGTGTGCCCCTCCTCGTCACACAACGATGCCAGATTTTACCGAATCGTGCAGCGCGAAAGTTGGCCATGGCTATGCTAGGTGAGCCTGACGTGGAAGAAAACCGGCCGCAATCCGGGGGAAACGTCATGATCGAACGGAACCGCACGCTCGAACAACGCATTCGAGCGATTGAAGATCGGCTTGAAATCTACAATCTCATCGCCGGCCACCCGCCCAGCGCCGACACCGGCGCCGATTATTATGCCGAAGCGATCTATACGGAAGATGGCGTATTCGACCGCGGGCCCGATTTATCAGGTGCCAGCGGCAACACGGCGATCGCGGCAAGCCTGAAAAGCCCAGGTCATCAGGCCGCCATCGCCGGCGGCCTCGCCCACTTCACCGGGCTGCCCTATATCGAGCTCGACGGCGACCGGGCGACCGTCACGTCGTATTTGCAAATCCTGGCACCGCATAAATCCAGTGAGCCGATCGAAGTGCCCAATCATGGCGCCTCGCGCGGCTACCATATCCACCGGGTGGTTACCAACCGCTGGGAGCTCCTTCGCACCGCCACCGGCTGGAAGATCAAGCGGCGCACCATCCGCCCGGTTGATGGCACCGAGCCATCGCGCGAGATTTTGCGCGGCGCGCTGCGAAGGTATGAGCGGCAGGCATAAGCCTTCCTTGTCATCGTCCGCGAAAGCGGGCGATCCAGTAATCCCGGGCAGAGACGGATATCGCCGGCACCGAGATTACCGGATGCCGCGCCGGAGCTTGTCATCGGGCCGGCCACCAGGGCCGGCCCCGTTGGCAGGAAATGGCAGGCGCGGATCACGCCCGCGCCAGCTTGTCCTCGAACCAGTTCCACATCACCGCGGTGCCGAGCGAGAGGTAATCGCGCTGGCAGTGCTGGGCGCCGCCCTCCTCGGCCGTAAACACGCGCAGCGTCTTGTCGGCCGAGCCGCTGGCCTGGTACAGCGCCTGGGCGTCCTTGAGCGGAATCTGCTCGTCGTCGGCGCCGTGCACGACCAAAAACGGACAGCGCATTTTCTGCACCACGCCGTCGAGCCGGAACGGCTCGAGCTTCTTCAGCGCCGCGTCGAGCGAATCGACGCCCAGGATCCACATGATGTGATGGCCTGGCACCGACATCGATGCCTTGAAGCCGGCGTCGATGCGTTTCTTCCAGGTGCCGTAATAGTCCCAGATCGCGCCCCAGGCGATGCAGGCGGCAAAGCGCGGCTCAAGGGACGCGCAGCGCGGGGCGTAATAGCCGCCAAGGCTGATGGCGACGATGCCGATGCGCTTTGGGTCGACGTCGCCGCGCGCCTCCAGGTAATCGATGCAGGCGCTGCCGGCTTTTTCGTAATCGTGACGCAGCGGCATGCCGCGGAAGCGGATCGCCTCGCCGGTGCCGGGGCCGTCCATCACCAGCACGGACAGGCCGCGCTTCACCAAATCCGGCACGCCGCGCAGGAACTGGATCTCCTTGGTGATGTCGAGACCGTCGAAGAATACGACGCAAGGCGGACGCCCCCGCCCCGCCTTCCCCCGCTCGCGGGCGAGGGGAGGGATGGGATGCGCGGCGACGAAGTAGCCCGGCAGCTTTTTGCCCTCGAACGGCACCTCGACGATCTCGATTCCGGCGCCCGACAGCGCGACGAATTGATGGAAGCATTCGACCGCGGTGCGATAGGCGTCGAGCGCGCGGGCATCCTTCGGCGTGCGGAAGCGCTCGCCCATCTGATAATAGTGGCAGGCCCGCAGATAAAACGGCGCCGCGGCGTGGGGATACGTCTCGGCGCCGAATTTTTCGGCACGGCCGCGCACGATGTCGGCGACCCGCACGCAGGCGTCGAACCACGCCTCGTCATCCTCGCCGCTCCTGCCTTCGAGCAGGCGGCCGATCTGGTGCAATTCGCTGATGTCGACGCCACCGAACGGCGCCGTGCCCAGCATGTTCACGAACGCCGCCGACCAGCGGTAGTTACCGGGGAAGTACATGAAGTATTTCGGCGCGGTGGCCATGGGCGTCTCCTCATTCTCAAACGTCATGGCAGGATTTGGTCCGGCCATGACGGAGTCTTACACGTCCCAGGTCGGCGCCCGGCCGAACGGATCGGCAATGCGACCGTCGGCGCGCCTGAGCGCACCGATCCGGCGCATCTCGTCGTCATCGAGCGCGAAATCGAACACGTCGAGGTTCTGCGCGATGCGCTCGGGATTCGACGAGCGCGGGATGGCGGCGATGATGCCGTGCTGCATCAGCCAGCGCAGCGCCACTTGGGCGAAGGTCTTACCCTTGCGCTTGGCGATCTCGGCCAGCACCGCATCGCCGCGCAGGCGGCCGCGGCCGAGCGGGCAATAGGCGGTGAGCACCAGGCCGCGGGCGCGGCACGCCGCGATCACCTTGCTCTGGTCGAGATAGGGGTGACACTCGGCCTGCAAGGTCACCAGTGGCTCGGGACACAGCCGGATCGCGTCGTCGAGCATGGCGATGTTGAAATTGGCGACGCCGATATGGCGGGTCAGCCCTTGCCGCTTCGCCTTGGCGAGCGCGCCCATGGTCTCGGCAAGCGGCGTGTTTTTCTCCGGCCAGTGCACCAGGAGGAGATCGACGTAGTCGACGCCGAGCGCCTTGAGGCTCTGCTCCACCGAACGCGCGAATTCGGCGGCGTGGAGATTTTCATGCGACACCTTGGTGCACAGGAAAATCTCCGCGCGCGGCACGCCCGAGGCGCGCATGCCTTCGCCGACGGCGCGCTCCGTGCCGTATTTGCGCGCCGTATCGATATGCCGGTAGCCGGCCTCGAGCGCGGCCGCGACATGCTCGGCACGAACGTCGCCGATGCCGGAAGTGCCGAGGCCGATGGCGGGAATTTCGGCGCCGTGCGCCGGAAGTCTTGGGGCAAGCTGCATGGCGGGTTACCGGCAGGCGTATCGGGAAACCGCACCCGTTTCAATAAGCGTCCCACAAGCCAACGGCCGGACCTTTTGGGCCCGGCCGCTGCACGCGTCCAATGTCAGTTTGCAATCAGTTCGGCCAGCAGCGCCGGCCTTCCGGACCAACGTGGTATCCGGGTGGGCAGACGCGCCCGACCGCAAAGGGATGGCACCGGCCGCCCGGGCCGCGCCAAAATCCCGGCCCGCATCCTTCCGCGACTTTCACGACCGTGCTGTTGGCGTTGCCGATGGCAGCCGGCGTGATTCCGGCATTGGCAACGGTCGCAAGACCGAACGCCAATGCGCCGCTCAAGAGAATTGACCGAAGCATTTTATGTTCCTTCCTGAGTTTCTGAGGTCGCCTCGTTGGGTAGGAGGCAACGCCTTCATGCGACCAAGCCCATGAACCGCGGCTGAACGGTCCGTCCAATGATGCTGGACAGTATGGTGTGACCGCGCCGCAACAGAATCGCGAAATTGTCACCCGCTCATTGACAGCGGCCTCGCTACGAATTGAGCTGAGGCAGCTCGCTCGTCACGGACGAAAGCGGCAAGGGGACGCGATCTTGGCATGGCCGTGGGGGATGGGCCATGCCAATTTTTTTGACGGAACTTATAAGATCTCGCAGGAGCCGCGGCCGCCGCCTCTACGCAGCGCGGCCTTTGAAGTTCGCGATCACCGCGTCGAACTCCTGCAGGGCGAGCGGCTTGCCCAGCATATGGCCCTGGCCGATATCGCAATCCATCGCAAACAGCGCCTGCAGGTCGGCCTCGGTTGAAATGCCGACGGCAACCGCCTTGCTGCCGAAGCTGTGCGCCGTCTGGACGATGGCCTTGCACATGTTCGTGTTGCTCGTGGCGCAGCCCTCGACCAGCGAGCGGTCGATCTTGATTTCGGCGAACGGAATTTGATTTAGGATGCCGAGGCGAAACGGGCCGCCGCCGAAATTATCGATGGCGAGCGCCGCTCCGGCGCGCTGCAGTCCGGCAAACCGCGCCGCGAGCGGTCCGATCTTGTTGGCGGCCTGTCGTTCCGGCACCTCCAGCAGGATGCCGGGCCAGTCGTTGCGGTCCGGACGGTGCATCAACACCAGGTCTGCGATCGGAAGCCGCAGCAGGCTATCGGCGCCGATATTGATCGCGGCGCGCAGCGCAATGCCCAATTCGAGAAAGTGCGCGCTCACTTTGACCGCATTGACCAAGGTCAAGCGCGCCAGCGTGATCAGATCCTCTTCGTCGGCGCCTTTGAGAAACTCCTTGGGCGCAAGCAGACCACGCTCCGGGTGGGCGACACGCGCCAGCACTTCGGTGCCGATCATGATCCCGGTCTTCAGCTCGACTTTCGGCTGATACACGAATCTGATCAAATTCTTCGCCAGCGCGTCGCGCAGCGAGACGCCGCTCGCCACGGACGCCGTGGCGCCTCGCTTGCGCTCAAGAATGATGCGGTGAATCTTTGCGAATTCGAGCGGCTTGATCAGCGGCGACAGCATGGTCAAGGCGCAGTCGGCGCCGACGATATTGAAGCTGTCGAGCAATTTCGGCTCGCAGCGGCCGAACAGTTGCACGGCGCCGGAATAGCTGCAGTCCTTCAGCGCCAACAGCGCCCGCACGCACTCGTGGGGCGCCACTTTGTTGAGATTGACGAAGACGATGTCGGGATTCTGCTCATCGACCATGTCGGCAAATCGATCGCTGCCGGAAAACTCGACGACGTCGACGTCTTGCCGGCGCAACCCTCGCGCCAGATCCTGACGGACGGCAAAATCCTCATCCATCAGGAAGCAGAGCGGCTTGCCCGGTTTAGCCGTTGCAGCAGCTTGCTCGTGAGCGGCAGCCATAATGTGGATTCAGCCCCCAGTTGGCCTCAGACAATGCGATCAACAGTCCAATGCCGTAGTCTAGTGCGGAAAGGTTAATTATTTTAAATACTTAGGCGAAACGCCGAAACGCCGCCCAAGAGCGGGATGAATTTTGGTCGAATCGTCATCCCGCTCTGGCCTTTTGCTTGCGCACGACCTTTTCCGAAAATCCGGTTGCCACCCTCGGATCAAGTCCGCGGACCGGCTTTTTCGGGATCATGCTTCAGGCCTGCCCGAGCAGCGCCTTCTTCAGCCCCTCGGTCGGCTTGAGAAAGAACACCAGCATGGTGCAACCGTTCGGCGCCGTCGGGGCGTGGCGGCTGCCCTTGGCGCGGATGACGAAATTGCCGGCGGTGCATTCGCCCTCGCCGTCGACCAGGGAGCCTTCGAGCACGAAGGTCTGCTCCAGGTCCTCGTGCACGTGCGCCGGGATGCCGGAGCCGGGTTCGAGCTTCGACAGGATGGTGAGCATGCCGGTCGCCGCATCGTGATAGATCACCTTCATCTTGTTGCCCGGCCCGGTCTCGATCCACGGCACCGTATCGGTGTCGATGAAGCGCGAGGCGAGCGCTGAAAGCGCGGCGGCTTCGGCCATGGCGTCCTCCCTCGATCTCTTGTAGCGTTGAGCCTACGCGGCAACGGCGAAAAAGACCACTGCGGAGCATGCCATGACGCAACCGGGCGAAGCGAAGACCAACGGCGCAAAGCCGCACCAGGACATGATCGGCGGCGGCTATGTGCGCAACGCCTGGTACGTCGCGGCGTGGTCGGACGGCATCGCCGACGGGCAACTGGTAGCGCGCACCATCATGGGCGAGCCGATCGTGCTCTATCGCAAGGCCGACGGCAACGTTGCGGCAATAGAGGATCGCTGCGCCCACCGCTTCGCGCCGCTGCACATGGGCAAGATCGTCGGCGGCGACCGCATCCAGTGCCCCTATCACGGCCTCGAATTCGACGGCACCGGCGCCTGCGTGAAGAACCCGCACGGCGCAAAGACCATTCCGCCGCGGGCGCGGGTGAAAGGCTATCCCGCGGTCGAGAGGCACAAGGCGGTGTGGCTGTGGATGGGATCGGCACCGGCCGACGCGAGCAAAATCCCGAACTTCAGCGTGCTCGACAACGTACCGGAGCTGCACACCACCAAGCGCGACAGCATCGTCATCAAGGCCAACTATCAGCTCATCATCGATAACCTGCTCGATCTCAGCCACACCTCCTATCTGCACGAAGGCATTCTCGGCAACGCCGACACCGTGGATTCGGAGATCACCTGCGAGCAGGACGGCGACGACGTCGTGGTCGGGCGCCACGCCACCAATTCGGCGCCGCCCGGCATGTTCGCCCAGTTCTGGCCGAATCATCCGCCCCGGGTCGACAAGTTCACCAAGATGCGCTGGATGGCGCCGTCGACGTTGCGGCTGTTCACCGGCATCTGCCGGATGGGCACCGATCCCGAGACCGGCACCGGCTATCACGCCATCCACCTGCTGACGCCGGAGAACGAGCGCGCGACGCATTATTTCTTCACCGCCGTGCGTTGGGGCGTGCAGACTACGGAAGAAAAACTCAACCGCGATCTGCAAGCCAAGGTCGCCGAGATGCGCCGCTTTGCCTTCGAGGAGCAGGACGCGCCGGTGATCGAGGCGCAGCAGCGCGTGATCGAGGAAGCCGCTGCTCCGCTCGATCCGGTGATCCTCGCCGTCGACGTCGGCTGCGTGCGCTACAAGCGCATCCTCGGCAAGATGCTGCAAGTCGAGCAGCGGTGATCTGACGCGGTTTTGGGTCGCCGCCGGCGCTACAACCATCGCGGTGAGATGCTATCGTAGCAACAATAAAAATTCTGGGAGGGTTCCATGCGCAAACATCATCGGCTGTTGGCCGTGGCGGTGGCCACGCTTGCGGTCACGGCGACCGCCACCCGAGCCGCCGACAATTATCCGACGCGGCCGATCAATTTGATCATCCCGTTCGCCGCCGGCGGCCCGACCGACATCGTCGGCCGCATCATGGGGGCGCGCATGGGACAGATCCTCGGCCAGACCTTCGTGGTCGAGGACCGCGCCGGCGCCGGCGGCAATATCGGCGCCGACTTCGTTGCCAAGGCCAGCAACGACGGCTACACGCTCCTCTTCGCCACCGTCTCCACCAACGCCATCAATCCGGGCCTGTACAAGCACATGCCCTATGACGCGGTGAAGGATTTTGCGCCGGTCGGCCGCGTCGGCGTCACCCCGACATTGCTCATGGTCAACCCGTCGCTGCCGGTGACCGACGTCAAGAGCCTGGTGGCTTTGCTCAAGGCCAATCCGGGCAAGTACAATTACGGCTCCTCGGGCGTCGGCTCGATCCTACATCTGTGCGGCGAAGAGTTCAAAGCCATGGCCGGCGTCGACATCGTGCACGTGCCTTATAAAGGCTCGGCGCCGATGGACACCGACCTGATGGGCGGCCAGATCTCCATGGCGTTCGACGCCACGCCGACCGCGCTGCCGATGTCGCTGTCCGGCAAAGTCCGCGCGCTCGGCGCCGGCATGCTCAAACGCCTCGACGCCATGAAGGACTTGCCGACCTTGGACGAGCAGGGTCTCAAAGGCTACGAGTGTTACACCTGGAACATCATCCTGGCGCCGGCCGGCACGCCGCAGCCGATCGTCGACAAGCTCAACGCCGCCATCAACCAATCGCTGGACGATCCCAAGGTGATCGACTCTCTCCAGAAGGCCGGCGTCGATCCGACGCCCGGCTCGACGCCGGCGTCGACCGGCGAGTTCGTCAAGACCGAGCTGGCGAAATGGGCGCCGATCATCAAGGCGTCCGGCGCGCAGGTAGATTAAGATTTCACCGAATCCTCATGGTGAGGAGCGACGCGCCAGCGTCGCGTCCACGCTCTACTGCTGCACCGCGATGCCGGCGCGCTTGACCACGTCGGCCCACTTGGCGATCTCGCCTTGCAGGAACGGCGTGATGTCGGCGAGCGGCATGTCCATCGGCGCGCCGGCCGCGGCGGCGATGCGCTCCTTCACGCCCGGATCGGCCAGCGCTTTTTGAATCTCGCCGTGCAGCTTGTCGACGATCGGCTGCGGCGTGCCCTTCGGCGCCCATAGCCCGAACCAGGTGTAATAGGTGTAGCCCGGCACGCCGGCTTCCTCGACCGTCGGCACGTCGGGCAAAAGCGGCGAGCGCTTTTTGCCGGTGACGGCGAGCACGCGGACCGAGCCGCCTTTGATCTGGCCGAGTGCGCTGGCGAGATTATCGAAAAACACCGGCACCTGCCCGGAGATGACGTCGGTATAGGCCGGCGCTGCGCCGCGATACGGCACGTGGGTGAAGCTGGTCCCGGTCACGAGCTTGAACAGCTCCATCGACAGATGCTGCCCGGTGCCGTTGCCGGCCGAAGCGTAGTTGATCTCGCCGGGATGCGCCTTGGCGGCGGCGATCAAGTCCTTGAGCGACTGCGCCGGAAAATTCTTGCTGACCACGACGGCGAACGGAAATTCCGCCAACATGCCGACCGGCACGAAGTCGCGCACCGGATCGTAGGGCAGGTGCGCGAACAGGCTCGGATTCACCGCCATGCTGGCATTGAGCCCGGTCTGCAGGGTGTAGCCGTCGGGCGCCGCCTTGGCGGCAACCTCGGTGCCGGTCAGCGAGCCGGCGCCCGGGATGTTCTGCACCACGAACGGCTGGCCGAGCTGTTTCGACAGCCGCTCGCCGACGATGCGCGAGAGAATGTCGGTGCCGCCGCCGGCGGTAGAGGCGACAATGACGGTGACCGGACGCGTGGGAAAATCCTGTGCAGCGACGGGATGCGCCACGAGGCCGGCCGCGAGCGGCGCAAGCGCCGCCGCAAGAATTCGGTTGAGCGTGATGATGGCGCGCAACCTGACGGCAGTTTTCATGTCTCACCGCGCTGTTGCAGGAGGTCATTGGCGAGGAGTAGCGACTAAGTCCTTGCGGAACGAAAGCCCTTGGGCCGGCGCTATTTCGTCGCGCAGTCGACCGCGCATCTGGAGGAGTGCGACGAATTTCGCCGTCTCGCAAGACCCGACCGATGCGGGCTATCGCTCCAACCTCTTCGGCTGCCGTTTTTGACCTTGCGGGCCATGGCCGCGGGCGAAGCGATCCGCACGCTTCGACGGAGCCCGCTGCTGCCCTATGATAGGGCATGGTTCATCGCCCAAGTCGCTGCCCAAGTTGCTGCCCAAGGTGCTGCGCAAGCCGCCGGCCCAGTCGGCGCGACATTGTGAAATCGACACTAGGGCTGACAGCTCTCGGCTCGTGGAGCGTGAACCGGATGGCACGCGCCCACGAGGCGGCCAGGCCGACGGCCAAAAATTTCGAGCAAATCGACGCGACGTTCCGCGCGGCAACACGCGCCGGCGAACTGCCCGGCGTCGTGGCCTTGGCGGCGAACGACGGCGGCATCGTCTATGAGGGCATTTTCGGCAGCCGCCGGCTGCACGACGGCCCGGCCATGACGCGCGACACGGTGTTCCGCATCGCCTCGATGGTGAAGCTGATCACCTCGGTGGCGGCGCTGCAGTTGGTCGAGCAAGGCAAGCTTGTGCTCGACGCCCCGGCGCCCGATCTCGATCCCGCGCTGAACGCACCGCAGGTGCTCGACGGTTTCGACGCCAAGGGCCTGCCGCAGCTACGGCCGGCCAAGGGGCCGATCACGTTGCGTCATCTGCTGACTCATACATCCGGCTTCACCTACCGGCTCTGGGACGCCAAGGCGGTGCACTATGCCGGGTCGCTCGCGCTATTGCCGGCCGCGGCACGCAAGCTGGCGCCGCGCGACACGCTGATGTTCGATCCCGGCGAGCGCTGGCAATACGGCCCGGGCCTCGATTGGGTCGGCCGCATCGTCGAGCAGATCAGCGGCGATCCGCTCGACGTCTATTTCCGCAAGCACATCCTCGATCCACTCGGCATGAACGATACGGCGTTCGTCATCACGCCGCAGCAGCGCGCGCGGGAGGCCAGCACGCATCGGCGCGGGCCGGACGGCGCGCTGGCGGCGGAGCCGCTGGAGAAACCGCCGCCGCCGCGACCTTCGGCGCCGCGCATGTTCTCCGGCGGCGGCGGAATTTACTCGACCGCGCCGGACTATCTCACGCTGATCCGCGTCCTGTTGCGCGGCGGCGCGCTGGATGGCGTCCGCATCCTGCGTCCCGAGACCGTGGCGCTGATGGGCCAAAACCAGATCGGCGACATCGACGTCGGCGTCCTGAAGACGACGGTGCCGGCATTGTCCAATAACGTCGACTTCTTTCCCGGCATCCGCCTCAAATGGGGTTTTGGCCACATGATCACCACCCAGGCCGTGGCTGGCGCCCGCAGCGCCGGCAGCATGACCTGGGCCGGCCTGCTCAACACTTATTACTGGATCGATCCTGGCAAGCGCATCGCCGCCGTTTTCATGACGCAAGTGCTGCCGTTCGCCGACACCCGCGCGCTGCGCCTCTACCGGCAATTCGAGCGCGGACTCTATGCGGCGGTGAAGGCTTAGCCGTCATTGCGAGGAGCGAAGCGACGAAGCAATTCAGAACGGCCTCGCGGATTGGATTGCTTCGCGGAGCTTGTCATCGGGGCCGGCCACTTCGGACCGGACCCGTTGGCTCGCCATGACGAGGTCAGCCGTGCCGCGGCATAATCCGCCGCGCGTCGGTACCGCCACAAGGCGGATTGCGCTACGCTAATCCGCCCTACAAGGCATCCGGGAGACAGACATGCGCGGCGTGACATTCCTTGGCGAACGCAAACTGCAACTGATGGAATTTCCCGATCCGACGCCCGGGCCGCACGACGTCGTAGTCGAGATCAAGGCGTCGGGCATGTGCGGCAGCGATCTGAAATTCTATCGCGCTTCGGGCGGCGCGGCCTCGCTCGGGCTCGGCAAGGTGTCGGGACCGGTGATCGCCGGCCACGAGCCGTGCGGCGTCGTCGCCGCGATTGGCAGCGCCGTCGATGAGCGCACCGCCCATGTCGGCGACCGCGTCATGGTGCATCATTATGCGGGCTGCGGCACCTGCCAGCATTGCCGGACCGGCTGGTCGCAGATGTGCTCGAGCGGCTCGACCGTCTATGGCGCCACCGGCCACGGCGCGCACGCGCCCTACATGAAAGTGCCGGCCTATACGCTGGTGCCGCTGCCCGACGCGCTCGGCTTCGCGACGGGCGCGGCAATCTCCTGCGGCACCGGCACCGCCTATCAGGCGCTGCGGCGCATGAATCTTGCCGGCGGCGACACCATCGCGGTGGTCGGCCAGGGACCGGTCGGGCTGTCGGCCACGCAACTCGCCACCGCCATGGGCGCGCGCGTCATCGCCCTCGACATCAGCGCCGAGCGCCTCAATCGCGCCAAGGAATTCGGCGCCGACGCTTTGATCAATCCGAACACCGACGACCCGACCGCCGCGATCCGCGCGCTCACCCACGGCTTCGGCGCCGACAGGACGCTGGACACTTCCGGCACCGCCGACGGCCGCCTGGTCGCCGTGCGCGGCGCGCGGCCGTGGGGCATCGCCTGCTTCGTCGGCGAAGGCGGCGACGTCACCATCGACGTCAGCCCGCAGATGTTGCGCAAGCAGCTCACCATCATCGGCTCGTGGACGTTCTCCACCACCATCCAGGCCGACGGCGCCCGCTTCATCGCCGACAACAAGATCGACGTCGAGCACCTGTTCACCGATCGCTGGAAACTCGACCAGGCCGACGCGGCCTACAAGCTGTTCGACCGGCAGACCAGCGGCAAGGGCGTGTTTTTGATGTAAGGTGGATTAGCCGAAGGCGTAATCCGCCGCGCCGGCGCGAGCGAATGGCGGATTACGCTGCGCTAATCCGCCCTACGGTCAGTGCCGACGCAAAAAATCCAAGACCTTGTCGTTGAAGGCGCCCGGCTGCTCCCAGGCCATGGCGTGGCCGGCGTCGTGGATGACGGCCCATTCGTGATGGCGCAGGTGCATGGCCCACAGCCGCATCAAGGCCGGCGGTGCGAGCAGATCGGCATCGGCGGCGATGACCAGCACCGGCGCCGCGATGGCCGCGATTTTCGCCAGCGTGTTCGGCGTGCGCAGCGACGGCTGAAAGCCGGCGTCCGGCTGGCGCGCGCGCGCATCGATCTCGATCCAACGCCTGGTGCCTTCCGGATTGGCGCCGCGGTAGCTCGCGCCGATCTCGCGGTAATGCGGCGCCTGCTTCCTGATCTCCGGGATGGCGATGCGGTCAATGAATTCGGCGATCTCCCGGTCCTGGACGCTGCCGGTCGAGCCGCCGACGACGAGGCTTCGCACTTTCTCCGGCCGCCACGCCGCGTAGTCGAGCGCGATGAAGCCGCCGCCGGCGACACCGAGCAGATGAAATTTGTCGAGCCCGAGATGATCGACCAGCGCGTCGAGCGCGGCGGCGATGCTGCCGGGCTGCGGCCCCGACGCCGGATCGGCGATGCTCTTGCCCCAGCCCATGCGGTCGAAGGCGATGACGCGATAGCCGGCCTGCGCGAACGCGCCGATCTGCGGCTCCCAGATTTCGACCGTGCCGGTGTTGGGATGAAGGAGCAAGATCGGCACGCCGCCACCGCCGCTGTCGACGAACCATAATTTGACGCCGGGCAGTTCGGCGTAGGCGCCGCGCGACATGCCGCGCCCCGATCAGCGCTTGAACGCCGGCATGACGTCCTTGGCGAACCAGCGTAGCTGCTCCTTGAACTCCTTGGGCGAAAGTCCTTCGGCCCAATGCATCATGAAATTCTCGAGCCCCGGATATTTCGCCTCGATCGACTTGATACCGTCGATCACTTCGGCGGGCGGGCCGCAGAACCACGCCTTCTGCTTCACGCCGTCGATCAGCTTCGGCACGGTGGTCGGCGCGCCGGGCGACCCCCAGGTGCGGCCATGCTCGTCGGCGTAGCGCACGAAGCCGAACGGCGCGAACCATTTGAAGCGCTCGTCGTGCGCCGGCTCGAGCTTGCGGATCGCCTCGTCTCGGCTTCCGGCCAGATACACGCCGGCGCCCCAGATCATGTCTTCGCCGAGCTGTTTCTTTCGGCCGTGCTTCAGGCAGGCGGCGTGATAGGCGCGCACCACGTCGTCGAGGATTTTCTCGCCGTTGAGCGTCACCATCGCCTTCAGCCCGTACTGCGCCATCATGTCGATGGTTTTGCCGCTGGCGACCGGCATCCAGACCTCCACCGGCAGGTGCTTCGGCCGCGGCACCATGGTGATGTCCTTGAGCCTGTAGCCGCGATAATCGACCGGCGGCGGCGCCTCATAGTATTTGCCCTTGAAGTGAAACGACTGCTCGTCGAAGCAGGTGAGCAGCAGGCGGAGCTGCTCCTCGAAGAATTCGCGGTTCTTGTCGGCATCGAGCAGCGGCGCGCCGAACGACTCCACTTCGCGGCTGTGATAGCCGCGGCCGACGCCGAGCACGACACGGCCGTCGGTGACGATGTCGGCCATGGCGTAGTCTTCCGCCATGCGGATCGGATGCCACATCGGCAGCACGTTGAAGGCGCAGCCGAACTTCAGCCGCTTGGTCTGGGTGGCGAGCCACAGCCCGAGCTGGATCAGGTTCGGAAACACCTCGTAGCCCTCGCGCTGGAAATGATGCTCGGCGGTCCACAACACGTCGAAGCCGAGCTCGTCCATCAATTGCGCGACGTCGCGCGCGGTGAAGAACGCCTCGCGCAGCCGCTCGTCGGAATAGAGCCGCTCGTTGGCCGGCGTGCCTTGCAGCCCGACATTGTCGAGCTCGATCTGGCCGACATAGAGGACGTGGAATTTCCTGATCATCGCGTTTCTGCCCTGGACCTTCTCGAGGCTGGTCGTGCGGCCACCTTAGCCGACCTGCGCAGCATCGGCCACGCCGCCTTTTACCCGGTACCGCCGGGCGCCTGCACCCGCTATAGTCCGGCCGCGGTCGCAACGATTTTGTCTTAAGGGAGAGTACCCGCATGTTGCAGTTGTATTATGCGCCCGGCGCCTGCTCGATGGCGTCGCACATCGTGCTCGAGGAGGCAGGCGAGAAGTACCAAGCCACCAAGGTCGACCTCGCCGGCGGCGAGCAACGCACCGAAGCTTATCTCAAGATCAATCCGCAAGGCCGCGTGCCGGTGCTGCGTCTCGACGACGGCTATGCGCTGGCGGAGAACACCGCCATCCTGCCCTATCTGGGCAAGCGCTTCGGCCTGTGGCCGAAAGACCCGGCCGCGGACACCAAGGCGATGTCGCTGATCGGCTTTTTTGCCGCGAGCGTCCATCCGGCCCATGCCCATGTCGGCCGGCCCGAGCGCTACACCGCCGACACCTCGGCGTTTCCGGGCATCAAGGACCAGGGCCTCAAGACCTTCCACGGTTATCTGAAGCAGATCGACGGCATGCTGGCCGGCCGCGAGTGGCTGTCCGACAAATATTCGGTGCTCGATCCCTACGGCTTCGTGTTCTACACCTGGGGCGTGCGCCGCGAATTGCCGATGGGCGAATTGAAGAACTACACCGCCCACAAGGACCGCATGCTCAAGCGCGCCGCGGTCGGGCGCGTGGTCGAGGACGAGAAGGTCAAGGTGTGATAGCTCGTCATTGCGAGCGAAGCGACGCAATCGCTTCGCTCCTCGGCAATGACGCCGACAAATTCCAAACATCGCGTAACGGGGAGAAACGCCAATGGCGAAGTACACGTGGGATCACATTCATCTGCGCACCGCCAATCCGGAAGGAATGGCGCAATGGTTTGCTGACAAACTCGGCGCCGAGGTGATCCGCACCATGCAGCAGGGCAAGCCGCGCATCGATCTCAAGCTCGGCGGCGCCAATATCTTCATCGCCCCGGTCGCGGCGGGCGACGGCGTCAACGCCGCGCCGGCAACGCCATATCGCGGCCTCGATCATTTCGGCCTTGCGGTGAGCGGCATCGACGCCATCGCCACGGATCTCAAGGCCAAGGGCGTCGAGTTCACCCGCGAGCCGACCACGGTGCGGCCGGGCACGCGGGTATGCTTCATCCGCGGGCCGGAAGGCGTGTCGATCGAGTTGTTGGACCGCAACGTCTGATGAACGAACGTGTCCCGGATGCGGTGCAGCACGACGTGATGCACCGCTGATCCGGGATCGCTTGGACTCTGAGTTTGCGACGACATGACGGTCCTCGTCAGCCGCGCCTTGGAGCATGATCCGGAAAAGTGGATGC
>JASHQO010000308.1 GCA_030039105.1 Xanthobacteraceae bacterium | reverse complement strand
GCGCTTCTGGCAGGGCGTCTCGGCGCTGCTGGCGCTGGCGCTGATCGCTTCGCTCCTGCTGCGGCATTGAGAGCTCGCGCCAATTGCCTTCCAACATGCCAACATGGATATCACGATGAGCCGAAGACATCCTTCCCTATCGCGAACGTTCGCCCTGCTCGCAGCGCTGGCTGCGCTCGGCACCGCCCCGGTGCGCGCCGACGATTACCCGTCGCGCCCGATCCGCATCCTGGTGCCGTATGCACCCGGCGGCATCTCGGACATCGCCGCGCGCGTCGTCGGCGCCAAGTTGACCGAAGCCTGGGGCCAGCAGGTGGCGGTCGAGAACCGTCCGGGCGGCAACGGCTTCATCGCCATGGAACTGACGGCGAAATCGGCGCCCGACGGTTACACCCTGGTGATGTGCACGGTGGGCGACGTTGCCATCAATCCGGCGCTGTTCAAGCAGATGCCCTACGACGTCGATCGCGATTTCGCGCCGATCGCAACGATCAGCGATGCGCCGGTCGTGCTCGCGACCAATGGCGCCAGCCCCTACAAGACGGTCAAGGACGTGATCGCCGCCGCCAAGGCGCAACCGGGCACGCTCAATGTCGGCACGCCCGGCTATGGCAGCATCAATCAACTCATCCTGGAATCGTTCGCGCTCAATACCGGCACCAAGTTCGTGCACGTGCCGTACAAGGGCGGCGCGCCGGCGGCGCAGGCGCTGGTCGCCGGCGACATTCCGCTCGGCGTTCTGGCCAGCTCCACCGTGGCGCCGCACGTGCCGAGCGGCAATATCCGCGTGCTCGCGGTGACCTCGGCCAAGCGCTCGCCGCTCAATCCGGAATGGCCGACCTTGCAGGAGGCGGGCGGCGGCGACGTCAATGCCTCGAACTGGACGGCGCTGTTGGCACCGCGGGGAACGCCGCAGCCGATCCTCGACAAGCTCAACGCCGAGGTGGTGAAGATTCTCAACCTGCCCGACGTGAAGGAGCGCTTCGCCGGCGGCGGCGTCGCGACGATTCCGTCGAGCGCCGCCGAGCTCGACGCCCGCATCAAGCGCGAGGCGGCGGTCTACAAGGTCATCGTCGAGAAGGCCGACGTTCACGTCGATTGAAGCGGCGCGATTGACATTTTGCGGCCGTCGCCGCAAAGGCTGGAGGCCGGCCCGCGGGGTTTTGCAGCGCAATGTTCAAGCGCATCCTGATTGCCAATCGCGGTGAGATCGCCTGCCGCGTCATCAAGACCGCCCGCCGGATGGGGATCGCGACCGTCGCGGTCTATTCCGAAGCCGACCGCAACGCGCTGCATGTCGAGATGGCCGACGACGCGGTGCCGATCGGCCCGCCGCCGGCGGCGCAAAGCTACCTGGTCATCGACCGGATCGTCGCCGCCTGCAAGTCGAGCGGCGCGGAGGCGGTGCATCCGGGCTACGGCTTTTTGTCCGAGCGCGAGGCGTTCGCCGCGGCGCTGCAAAAAGCCGGCATCGTCTTCATCGGGCCGAACGCCAAGGCCATCGCCGCCATGGGCGACAAGATCGAGTCGAAGAAGGCCGCCGCCCGCGCCAATGTCTCGACCGTCCCCGGCCATCTCGGCGTCATCGACGATCCGGCGCAAGCGATCGCCATCGCCGAGCAGATCGGCTACCCGGTGATGATCAAGGCTTCCGCCGGCGGTGGCGGCAAAGGCATGCGCATCGCCTTCACCAAGGGTGAGGTGGAGGAGAATTTCGTCCGGGCCCGCTCCGAGGCGAAATCGAGCTTCGGCGACGACCGCGTCTTCATCGAGAAATTCATCACCAATCCGCGCCACGTCGAAATCCAGGTGCTGGGCGACAAGCACGGCAACGTCATCTATCTTGGCGAACGCGAATGCTCGATCCAGCGCCGCAACCAGAAAGTTATCGAGGAGGCGCCGAGCCCGCTGCTCGACGAAGCGACGCGCAAGAAGATGGGCGAGCAGGCGGTCGCGCTGGCCAAGGCCGTCGGCTACGACAGCGCCGGCACCGTCGAGTTCGTCGCCGGCCAGGACAAGAGCTTCTACTTCCTGGAAATGAACACGCGGCTGCAGGTCGAGCATCCGGTGACCGAGCTTGTCACCGGCGTCGATCTGGTCGAGCAGATGATCCGCATCGCCGCCGGCGAGAGGCTCTTGCTCAAGCAGAGCGACGTCAAGCTCGATGGCTGGGCGGTGGAGAGCCGCATCTACGCCGAGGATCCGTACCGCAATTTTGCGCCGTCGATCGGCCGGCTGGTGCGCTACCGGCCGCCGGACGAGGGCGAGCGCGACGGCGTCACCGTGCGCAACGACACCGGCGTCACCGAAGGCGGCGAGATTTCGCTCTACTACGATCCGATGATCGCCAAGCTCGTCACTCACGCGAAGACGCGCGGCGCCGCGATCGACGCGCAAGCCGACGCGCTCGACGCCTTCACCATCGAGGGCATCCGCCACAACATTCCGTTCCTCGCGGCGATCATGCAGCATCCGCGCTGGCGCCAGGGAAAGCTCTCGACCGGCTTTATCGCCGAGGAATTTCCCGGCGGTTTCGAGCGCACCCCGCCGGCCGGCGCCAT
>JASHQO010000307.1 GCA_030039105.1 Xanthobacteraceae bacterium | reverse complement strand
CCGTAGGGCACGCCGCAGTCCGGCCGGTGCAGCCGCTCGGCCCATTCCCGCCCCAACAAGAGCTGCGGCATCGGCAGGGCGCGGTACTGGATGATGAGGAGCGTCAGCCCCCCGCCGAGCAGCGAGGCGTAGACCAGGTAGTCGGCCAGGTGGCCGACGCCGAGCCACAGCACCGTGGTTGCCGCCAGCTTGGCGTCGCCGCCGCCGATCCAGCCGCGGGTAAAGCACAGGAAGGCGACCGCCAGGACCGCCGCGGCAACGCCGGCATGGGACAGCATGTCGTGGACGCTCATCCCGGTCAGCACGGCGAGCAGGACGAAGCCGCCGATCAGGATCAGCGACACCTTGTTGGCGATCGTCATGGTGAACAGATCGCTCGAGGCGGCAAAAGCCATCATGGCCGGGAACAGCGTCAATCGGATCAGTTCGATCAGCATGGCATGCCGCTCATCGTTCGGCGTTCAAATAGCCGCTGCCGGCTTAAGGCGCGGTTACGCCGGAAAAATGAAAAGGCTCCGGCGCGAACCCGCCGGAGCCTTCATCGTAACGGTGTTCGGCAGCGCTTATTTGAGGGCGGTCGAAACGCTGGAGAAGGTGTTCTTCAGGTTGGTGCCGAGGCCCTGGACAACGGCGATGATCGCCACCGAGATGCCGGCAGCGATGAGACCGTATTCAATGGCCGTGGCGCCCGACTCGTCCTTCACGAAACGCGCAAAGAGGGTCTTCATGAGTTGGCTCCTTAAGATCCACACGTGGCTGTCTGAGCGTGACCCTACGGCCGTTTTGCTCCGGTCGTTTGGATCGTCGGGGACGCTAGCAATGAGAAATTTCGATGCGGTTAAATCGTTCAGACAAACCTGCGGCTTATCGCTGTAGTTAACGGCCCGTTGCAACGGCGCCCGGCGCGGCGCCATTGCGCGACGCCGCGGCGAATAGCAAGGCGCAGCGCACGCCGGCGTTCGCGGCAACGCGCCGCCGCAACCGGACGGATAGCGGACAAGCGTTTCCATCCGGTAAGCCGGCGGCGTCGAGTTTAACTCAAATCGCGCCTCACATCGCCGCCATGCGCGCGCCGCGGTTCCGCGCGCGGCGCCTTTCACGCGGAATTAATCGGCGCGCCGGCATTTTCGCCAACGGACCTCAACCCGCAAGCCCGAGGATCGATGCATGCTTCCGCCGGACGGCGTGCCAGGCCCCGACAGCATGGGCCAGGAACTGTTCACCTTCCTCATCAGCGTCGGCCAGACGTTCGAGAAGAGCGTGCCGATCTCGCTGGCGCTGGCGGCGGTATTCACGGTTTTGACGTCGCTGTGGGCCTGCAATCCGGGCCGGCCGTGGTGGCGCAAGAGCGACATCATCACCGATCTTTGCTACTGGTTCTTCATTCCGGTGATCACCCGCTATCTGCGCATCGGGCTCCTCGTCGTCGGCGCCGCGGTGCTGTTCGGCATCACCACCGCCGACGGCCTCGTCGCCTTCTACGACAACGGCCACGGCCCGCTGGCGACGCTGCCGCTGTGGCTGCAGATGGTGCTGTTTCTGATCGGCGAAGACATCATCCTGTACGCCACGCACCGCTACTTCCACGGCGCGCGGCTGTGGAAGTATCACGCCGTGCACCATTCGTCCGCAGAGCTGGAATGGATCTCGGCGGCGCGCTTCCACCCGGTCAACCTGTTCCTCGGCAGCGTGCTCGCCGACGTCGCCCTGCTGCTCGCCGGCATCTCTCCCAACGTGCTGGTGGTGCTCGGGCCGCTGACCACCGCCCACTCCGCCTTCGTCCATGCCAATCTCGACTGGACGCTCGGCCCGTTCAAATACGTCATCGCCAGTCCGGTATTTCACCGCTGGCACCACACCGCGGCCGACCGCGGCGGCGAAAAGAATTTTGCCGCGACCTTTCCGGTGCTCGACCTGATATTCGGCACGTTCTACATGCCGGCCGGCGCGCGGCCGGACAATTACGGCATCGACGAGCGGGAGTTTCCCGAGAGCTTCGCCGCTCAGCTCGCGCATCCGTTCACGCAGTGATCCGCAACGGCGCTTTTCCGGCATTTTTCCGCCAAGCGTTAAGCAAGCGTCACCGCCTCGCCGCGGCGGCGCGGCCGGCCGATTTGCACTTCATTCACTAATTTGCAGTGAAGTGGCGGCATCGGGAGTACGGGTTCATCAGTCGTCGAATCCGCGTAGCGTTTCGGAGAGTATCGATGACGGCGTTGTGCTTGCGGAGCCTCGGGGCGCTGCGGCCGCTTTACTGGGCGGCGGTCGTGCTGTCGCTGACATTCGCGTCGCGGGCCATGGCCGACGAGATGATCGTCGTGCACCTCGACGAGGCGCGGATCATCAAGCTGCCGGACCGCACCACCACCGTGGTCATCGGCAACCCGCTGATCGCCGACATTTCGGTGCAGTCCGGCGGCTTGGCGGTGCTCACCGGCAAGTCCTACGGCGCCACCAACGTCATCATCATGGACAAGGGCGGCGCGGTGCTGGCCGAGCACGACGTCGAAGTCCAGGGCTCGGACGACAAGATCGTCGTGGTCTATCGCGGCGGCGCCCGGGAGACCTATAGCTGCACGCCGGAATGTTCGGCGCGCATCGCGCTCGGCGACGACACCAAGTTCTTCACCGACACGCTGTCGCGCATGACCGCCCGCAACGGCCAGTCGCTCACCGCCGGCGCCGGCGGGCAGCGCTGAGCGGCGCCGCCAAGGTTGACGAGGTCTTAAAGCCGCAGGTCGCTTAGCGACGGTCGCGGCAACATATCGCCAATAGCTGACGGGTTAGACCTTGACCGCAGGCGCGCGTCAGTCATGCGCCGCACTCGGTGAGGGTAGCCATGTTCGAGCAGCCGAAAAGCGCGATTTCAGCGCCGGCGCAATTGTCGCGCCGCTTCGCCCGCCAATGCCAGGCATCGACCACCGTTGAATTCGGTCTCCTGGCGGCGCCGTTCGTCGCCTTGATTTTCGCCATCCTGCAGACGGCGATCGTCTTCTTTGCCGGACAATCGTTGGAGACGGCGGCGGCGACGGCGAGCCGCCTGATCCTGACCGGGCAGGCGCAGACCGCGGGCTGGAGCGCGTCGCAGTTCAAGCAGCAGGTCTGCAACGCCATCACCGGCATGTTCGGCTGCCAGAGCGGCGTCTATGTCGACGTCGAAACCTATTCGTCGTTCGCCGCCGTCAATCTCGGCATGCCGGTGTCGAACGGCAGCTTCGATTCCGCCAATCTCGGCTACAATCCCGGCGGCCCCGGCGACATCGTCGTGGTGCGGCTGTATTATAAATATCCGGTCTATGTCGATCTGTTCGGCTTCAACCTGAGCAGCATCAACGGCGGCTATAACCTGCTCGCCGCCACCGCCGTCTTCAAAAACGAACCCTACGCATCATCCTGAGGAGACGCGTCATGCTCGCTCTCGCTCGCCGTTTGACGTGCCGTTTTTGCTGCGGTCTGGCGCGCTTCGCCAAGGAGCGCCGCGGCCTCGCCGCCGTCGAGTTCGCCATGCTGCTGCCGATGATGGTGACGCTTTATCTCGGCAGCGTCGAGACCACGACGGCGGTGGCCGTCCAGCGCAAGGTGACGCTGACCGCGCGCGCGCTGGCCGACCTGTCGAGCCAGTTCACCGCGATCGCCGATTCCGACATGGCCAACATCCTCAACGCCTCCGCCGACATCATCGCGCCTTATGCGCCAGGGCAGCTCGTCTCGGTGGTGTCGGAGCTCTCGATCAACGCCCAGGGCCAGGCTACCGTGGTGTGGAGCGACACGCTCAACGGCACGGCGCGCGCGGTCGGCTCGACCGTGGCAGTGCCCGCCAACCTCGCCGTGCCGAATACGAATCTCATCCTCGGCGAGGCGACGTACAGCTACAATCCGCCGTACGGCTATGTGG
>JASHQO010000306.1 GCA_030039105.1 Xanthobacteraceae bacterium | reverse complement strand
ACCTTCTGGCCGGCGGCAAAGCGGTCCGGACGCTGCTCGGAGCGGTCACGCGCCAGCTCCGAGCGCTTGATGAAGGCGGAGTAGTCGGTGCCGACGATCTTCACGTCGATGCCGCCTTCCTTCACGTCCATCACCTCGCAGGTGACGACGCCGCCCTTCTTGAGCTCGCCGGCAGCGCCGGCATCCGCCGGGGCCGCAGCGCCGCCGCCGGCAAGCTGCTTGATGCCGAGCGAGATGCGCTCCTTCTCGACGTCGACGTCGAGCACTTGCGCCCTGACCTTGTCGCCCTTCTTGTACTCCTCGATGACCTGCTCGCCCGGCCGTTTCCAGTCGAGATCGGACAGGTGCACCATGCCGTCGACGTCGCCGTCGAGGCCGAGGAACAGGCCGAACTCGGTCTTGTTCTTGACCTCGCCTTCGACCACCGAGCCGACCGGATACTTCTCGACGAACACTTCCCACGGATTGCGCATGGTCTGCTTGAGACCGAGCGAGATGCGGCGCTTGACCGGATCGACCTCGAGCACCTGCACCTCGACCTCCTGCGACGTCGAGACGATCTTGCCCGGGTGCACGTTCTTCTTGGTCCACGACATTTCGGAGACGTGGATCAAGCCCTCGATGCCGGGCTCGAGCTCGACGAAGGCGCCGTAGTCGGTGATGTTGGTGACGCGGCCCTTGAAGCGGGCGCCGACCGGATATTTGCCCTCGATGCCCTGCCACGGATCGTCGAGCAATTGCTTCATGCCGAGCGAGATGCGGTGGGTCTCGTGGTTGATCTTGATGATCTTGACCTTCACCTGCTGGCCGATATTGAGCACCTCGGACGGATGATTGACGCGCCGCCAGGCGATGTCGGTGACGTGCAGGAGCCCGTCGATGCCGCCGAGATCGACGAAGGCGCCGTAGTCGGTGATGTTCTTGACCACGCCGTCGATGACCTGGCCCTCTTCGAGGTTCTGCACCAGCTCCTGGCGCTGCTCGGCGCGGGTCTCTTCGAGCACGGTGCGGCGCGAGACGACGATGTTGCCGCGGCGACGGTCCATTTTCAGGATCTGGAACGGCTGCGAGTTGTTCATCAGCGGCGACACGTCGCGAATGGGCCGGATATCGACCTGCGAGCGCGGCAGGAAGGCGACGGCGCCGTCGAGATCGACGGTGAAGCCGCCCTTGACCTGGTTGAAGATGACGCCCTGGACCTTTTCGTTGTTCTGGAACGCCTTCTCGAGCTTGCCCCAGCTCTCCTCGCGGCGCGCCTTGTCGCGCGACAACACCGCTTCGCCTAAAGCATTCTCGATGCGCTCCAGATAGACTTCGACGGTGTCGCCGACCTTGATCTCGGCGTTGCGGCCGGGTCCGGCGAACTCGCGCAGCGCCACGCGGCCTTCGGTCTTCAAGCCGACGTCGATGACGGCAAATTCCTTTTCGATGCCGACGACGGTGCCTTTGACGACGGAGCCTTCCTGCAGGTGTCCGTCGCTGAAGGAAGCTTCCAGCATCGAGGCGAAGTCTTCGCGCGCGGGCGCGGCGGCGGCAGCTTGAGCCATGAACACTCCCGACCCCGTGAATTGAATCGGTCCCGAACGCACGGCAGCCACCGGCAGCGCCGGCGGTTGGGGTCTTTGGCCAAGCAGTCGGGACGAAGCTTTGATCCGGTCCGCTGGGACGAAGCGGCGAACGGGCTGAACCTCCAATGACGAAAGCCCGATCAACGGCGCTTTCGGCCCGTTCGAGCGGCCTCGATGATGGCAACGGCGGCCCGGAATGCGGCGTCTATACCCAAATGAGTGGTATCGAGCAAGTGCGCGTCCGGCGCCGCTTTCAGGGGGGCGGCGGTGCGCCGGGAATCGCGTTCGTCGCGGCGCAGGAGGTCCGCTAGGACTTCTTTCTCGTCCGCCTCCTCGCCCCGCGCCTTGAGCTCCAAAACCCGCCGCTTGGCCCGCACTTCGGGGGTCGCGACGACGAACAGCTTCACGTCGGCGCCGGGGGCGATGACGGTGCCGATATCGCGGCCGTCGAGCACGGCGCCCGGCGTTTTCATGGCGAATTGGCGCTGATAGCTCATCAGCGCCTGGCGCACCTCGGGAATTGCGGCGACCACGGAGGCGGCCTCGGTGACGGACTGTAATTTCAGGGCGTTCTCGTCGAATTGTTTCGGATCGAGCGCGATCGCTGCCTCGATGGCGCGAGCCGTGTCGTCGAGCAGGTGGCCGGCATCGAGCATCGCCTTGCCGACGGCGCGATAGAGCAGCCCGGTATCGAGATGATGCAGGCCGTAAACCTGGGCGACATACTTCGCGATCGTGCCTTTGCCCGAGGCCGCGGGACCGTCGATGGCGATGATCATGACGACGCCGCGTCAGCCTTTCCGACCGCGATCTTTCAGCGGGCCAAATCCGCCCCAAGTCCGCGCATCAATTCCACGAACCCCGGAAAACTCGTCGTGATGAAGGTGCCGTCGTCGATCTGCACCGGCTTGTCGCTGGCGAGCCCCAAAACCATCGCCGCCATGGCGATGCGGTGATCCATGTGAGTGACAACAACGCCGCCGCCCGCGGCGCGGCCTTTGCCGTGGACGATGAGATCGTCGCCCTCGCTATCGACTTCGACGCCGTTGGCGCGCAAGAGCGCGGCCGTGGCGGCGAGGCGATCGGATTCCTTGACCCGCAGCTCCTTCAGTCCGCGCATCACCGTGGTGCCTTCGGCGAAGGCAGCGGCGACGGCCAGCACCGGATATTCGTCGATCATCGACGGCGCGCGTTCGGCCGGGACTTCGACGGCGCGCAGCGCGCCGGCGCGGACCCGCAGGTCGGCGACTTCCTCGCCACCCTCCTGGCGCCGATCGAGCCGCTCGATCGACGCGCCCATTTCGCCGAGCGTGGCGATGAGCCCGGTGCGCAGCGGATTCATCATCACGCCGTCGAGGATGACGTCGGAGCCGGGCGTGATCACGGCGGCGATCATCGGAAACGCCGCGGACGACGGATCGGCCGGAACGACGATCGGCGCCGGCACCAGCTCGGGCTGACCGGTGAGCGTGATGCGGCGGCCGTTGCCGTGAGCGCCCTGCGGCTCGACCCGCACCTGGGCGCCGAAATGGGTCAACATCTTCTCGGTATGATCGCGCGTCGCTTCGGCTTCGATGACGATCGTTTCGCCGGGCGCGGCGAGGCCGGCAAGCAGCGCCGCCGACTTTAATTGCGCCGACGGCACCGGCGGCCGGAACTCGATCGGAATCGGGTCGCGGGCGCCGGCGAGCGTCAGCGGCAGGCGGCCATCGCTCGAGGCGAGCGTGCGGGCGCCGATGCGCTCCAGCGGATCGAGCACCCGGCGCATCGGCCGCTTGCGCAGCGAGGCGTCGCCGTCGAAGGTCGCGGTCACCGGGCAGCCGGCGACGGCGCCGAGCATGAGCCGGCAGCCGGTTCCCGAATTGCCGAAATCGAGGGTGCCGGCCGGCTCGGCAAAGCCGCCGACGCCGACGCCTCGGGTGCGCCATTGCTTGTCGCCGGTGCGCTCAAGCGTGGCGCCGAGGGCGCGCAAGGTCTGCGCGGTATTGAGGACGTCTTCGCCCTCGAGCAGCCCGCCGATCCGGGTCTCGCCGACCGCCAGCGAACCGAGGATCAGGGCCCGGATCGAGATCGACTTGTCGCCGGGCACCCGCGCCCGGCCGGCCAGGGCGCCGTTGCGGCGGGCAGTGAGGGGGCAAACGGCGGCCGAAGCGGTCATGGCGGGCAAATCCTGCGGGCGTGCTGTAGCACGGGCGGCCGTCGCGCGTCATTCGGCGCTTTTCGTCGCAAAATTCGGGGGAATTCAGGCCCGATCCTCTATTGACAGGGGCGTCGCGACTAGCCAAGTGAAGCTCCCAAAATCGCCAGGGATTTCGATCGTGGCCAAACCCGAACTCGGTACCAAGCGGCTGTGCGCCAGTTGCGCCGCCAAATTCTACGATCTCAACAAGGACCCAATTCACTGCCCGAAATGCGGCGCGGTGTATGAGGTCACGCCGGTCGTGACCCGCGGCCGGCCGGAGCCGGCCGCGGCAGCAACGGCCGCCGCCGCACGGGCGCCCGCTCCGGCAGAGGAGACGACCGCGGCCGAGCCGCAAGACGCCGAGTTCGTCTCGCTCGAAGAGGCCGATGCCGAGACCCAGGGCGCCAAGAAGCCGGAAGCCGCGGAAGCCGAAGCCGGCGACGAAGAGGTCGAGATGGACGAGGGAATGGACGATTCCACGTTCATCGAGGAACAAGAGGAAGAGGACGCCGACGTCACCGACATCATCGGCGGCGACATCGAGAACGAGGAGGAAGGCTGAACGGAGGACGGACGACGGAGGACAGACGTCAGATTTGCAAATCTCCATTCTGTCGTCTGTCCTCCGTTGTCCGTCATTGGATCGGGGCCATAGCTCAGTTGGGAGAGCGCTTGAATGGCATTCAAGAGGTCGGGGGTTCGACTCCCCCTGGCTCCACCATTTTTCAGGTAAAGATGATTGCTTCCGGCTTTCCTAGCCGGGCCTTATGGCCGCCGGCGTCGTGACCCGACCGACAGCAAGCACGCGCCCCGGACCATCGTGCGCACCGACGACAAGCGCGACGGCTCAATTGTATCACGCATATCCTCGCGGTGATCGCGTACAAGAAGATCCTCGGAGAGCAGGTCAAGCCGCCGAAGCGCTCCAACAAAAAAGTTACGACGACGTCAGCTCGCCCAACGGCCGCAGCTTCGCCAAAAGCGTTTACTGAAGAACCGGCTATCGCCGCGACCGCTTGCGAGGCGCCTTCGATTTCGATTTGGGCCTCAGCGGCACGACGTCGGCGCTGGCGGCGACGCTCTTGCGCAACGCCGCACGCAGGTCGACCGGGCGACCGTGCTTCTTCAGAAGGTCGGCAAACGCCTCGTCGGCCAACTCCTGGAACGTCATCATGCGGTCCCGCGCCAAGAGCCGCAGCGCCGGCCAGGTCTCGTCGTCGATCTCGATGCGTTTGCCCGGCATGTCGCGCTCCATGGCCGGCGCAAACAAACCACGCCGCCACCCTCGCGGCAATGCGCGGCCCGCGGAACTTTTTTGCCGCCCGGCGCTTCCCCCTGCCAGGGTCATTGATGCATTGGCGTTCGAGGCGATTAGCCTCCATCGGCATCTGGACGGCGGCTTGGCTCGCGCTGGGCACGAGCTTCGCCGCCGCGCAGGTCAATACCGCCTCGTCTTCGGAAATCGTCCTCCTCGCCCAGCTCGTGACGTTGATCCTGCTCGGCCGCCTGCTCGGCGAAGCCATGCGGCGGATCGGCCAGCCGGGGGTGATGGGCGAACTTCTGGCCGGCATCCTGCTCGGCCCGTCGGTGCTCGGCCTGATCTGGCCCGACTTGCAGCACTGGCTGTTCCCTGCCGCAAAAGAACAGAAGGCCATGCTGGATGCGATCTCGAATTTCGGCATCCTGCTGTTGCTGCTGCTCACCGGCATGGAGACCGACCTCAAGCTGGTGCGCAAGTTCGGCCGCGCCGCGCTGAGCGTGTCGCTGAGCGGCGTCGCTATTCCGTTCGCCTGTGGCGTCGCGCTCGGCTGGGCGCTGCCGCAAGCGCTGCTGCCGGACGCGGACAAGCGATTGCTCACCGCGCTGTTTCTCGGCACCGCGCTGTCGATCTCGTCGATCAAGATCGTCGCCGCGGTGGTGCGCGACATGAACTTCACCCGCCGCAACCTCGGCCAGGTGATCATCTCGTCGTCGATCATGGAGGATACGATCGGCTGGATCATCATCTCCATCACCTTCGGGCTGGCGGCGCAAAAGACCGTCGACCTCTTCGGCGTCGCCAAGTCCATCCTCGGCACCGCGGCGTTCCTGGCGGCGAGCTTCACCGTCGGCCGGCGGCTGGTGTTTCAAACAATCCGCATCGTCAACGACAATTTCGAGAGCGAATTCGCCGTGATCACCGCCATCCTGGCGATCATGGGCATCATGGCGCTGATCACCAACCTGATCGGCGTCAACACCGTGCTCGGCGCCTTCGTCGCCGGCGTGCTGGTCGGGCAATCGCCGATCCTCACCAAGCATATCGGCGGACAGCTACGCGGCCTGATCGTCGCCTTCTTCATGCCGGTGTTCTTCGGCGTCGCCGGGCTCGGCACCGATCTTACCATCCTCGCCAATCGGCAGCAGCTCGCGCTCACGCTCGGCCTGATCGCGATGGCGAGCTTCGGCAAATTCGCCGGCGCCTTCATGGGCGCCCAGATAGGCGGACTGACGCGGCGCGAAGCGCTGGCCTTGGGCGTTGCCATGAACGCCCGCGGCTCGACCGAGATCATCGTCGCCTCGATCGGGCTGTCGATGGGCGCGCTGACGCAAAACCTGTTCACCATGATCGTCGCCATGGCGGTCGCCACCACCATGGCGATGCCGCCGCTGTTGCGCTGGGGTTTGGCCAAGGTGCCGATGAGCCGGTCGGAGAAGGAGCGCCTGCAACGCGAGGAGATGGAGGCGCGCGGCTTCGTGCCCAATATCGAGCGCCTGCTGCTCGCGGTCGACGACAGCGCCAATGGACGCTTTGCCTCGCGCCTTGCCGGCCTCATTGCCGGACCGCGCGGCACGCCGATCACCGTGGTGCCGCTCGGCGCGGAGGCGTCTCCGGCCGCCGGCAAAAAGAAACGATCGCAGCCTGCCGAGAACAAGCATGCTGCCAAGCAGGCCGCTGCCAGGGCCGCGCACGACGACAAGAAAAACCGGTCCGACGGAACGCAACGGCTGGACGTGATTATCCGCCGTCCCGAGGGGCCGGACCACGACGCCGTCGCCGAGGAGGCCGACAAAGGCTACGATTTGCTTTTGATCGGACTCGATCGCACCCGCGGCCGGTCCGGACGATTCAACCCGGAGATCGAACGCATCGCCGCCGAATTCGAAGGTCCGCTGGCGATCGTGGAAGCCAGAGGCCATCACCACGAGCATCCGCTGCAAAGCAGCCTCGACGTCGTCGTCCCGGTCACCGGCGGCGAGGCCGCGCGGCGCGGCGCCGAGGTCGCGATCGCCATCGCGCGCGTGGTGCGCGCACCGCTGCGCGCCATCTATGTCTCGCAGACCGCCGGCACCAATCGCGCAGCCCGCCGCAACGGCATGCACGCGCGCTGGCATGAGCAGGCGATCCTCAAGGACGTCGTCGAACTCGCCGACGTCGCCGACCAGAGCATCAAAATCGCGGCGCGCTCGGACAGAGCCGCCGCCGATGCGATCGTTTCCGAAGCCGGCCGCGACGCCGACAAGCTGATCGTGATGGGGGTCGGCCGGCCCGCCACCGAGCCGCTGTTCTTTGGCGAGATCGCCGCCGCAGTGCTGGAAAAATCGCCGGCCTCGGTCTTGCTCGTCTCCAGTTGAGGCGGCCGCCCGATTTCATCGAACAGTGACAAAGTGACAATATGAGCGGCGGCATAGGGCGCCGGCCGTGCTATGCTGGCGGCGGAGTTAATGAGGGAGTGGGCAATGCGACATTCGTTCGGTGCGGCGCTGGCCGTCGGTTTCGCCATGGCGGTTT
>JASHQO010000305.1 GCA_030039105.1 Xanthobacteraceae bacterium | reverse complement strand
TCACCTGATGCCGGGTCTTATAAGCTACAGGCTTATTCGCCTCGCCGGGATGCGCTAGAGCGGGACGAGTTTTGGTCGGATCGTCATCCCGCTCTAGCCTTTTGCTTGCGCATGACCTTTTCCGAAAACCGCTTTCCACCCTCGGATCGAGTCCGAGGGCCGGCTTTTTCGGGATCATGCTTTAGCGAGCCAGCAATCGCGCTAGCGCCACGGCGTTGTTGTGCTCCTCGTCGCGCGCGGCGTAGAGCAGCGTCACGCGACGGCCGCGAAGCTGTTTGCGCAAATCCGCAACGGCGGACTTCGCGGGCTCCTGCTTGAGCTCGCGGCTATAGGCTTTGACGAAATCGGGCCACTTGCTCGGGTCGTCGTGCACCATGTGCCGCAAGGCGTCGCTCGGAGCGAGATCGCGCAGCCACAGATCGATCTGCGCCTTCGCTTTGGCGATGCCGCGCGGCCACAGCCGGTCGACCAGCACGCGCAGGCCGTCATCCTTGGCGGCGGGTTGGTAGACTCGCTTGATGCGACAGCCGCGGGCTGTCTTGGGCGGCGGGGCTTTCTTTCGAGCGGCCTTTTTTGCTGCGGGCATGGGATGGGCCCTCTCGCTTAACCTTTCTCCGGCAAAATCACGATCTGGGTCTGCGTTACCAACGCGCACAGCCGGCCGTCGTTGCGGGTGATCCGCGTCTGCCAGACCATGGTGGTGCGGCCGCGATGCAGCGGCGTGCACTCGGCATAGGCGGTGTCGCCGACCGGGATCGGCGCGAAGAAGTTGGTCTTGCTCTCGATCGTCGCAGTGCGGCCGCCCTCGGGCAGGTTGGCGAAGGTCGCCGTGCCGCCGAGATTATCGGCAAGCGCCATCACCGCGCCGCCGTGCATGGCGCCGAACCGGTTGTTGAGCTCCTCGCGCACGAAAATCTCGGCGGTGATCTTGTCGCGCGACAGATGCGTGATCTTCATCCCCATGAATTCGGCGAACGGCGGCTGCAATTCGGCTCCGCGGTTGACGTCGCGGCTCATCGTCGCTCCTTCGTCATGCTCGCGCCCGTCGCGGGCCTCAACGAACTTTCATAGCAGAGTTTGCCCAAAGACGCAGATGGCCGGGACAAGCCCGGCCATCACGGCGTTGCAGGTTGGTCCGGCGAACGCGGTTTACTGCCGCGGCTGCGGCACGACGCGGATGTACGGCTTCGGCGTCTTCCAGCCTCCCGGATAGAGCTTCTTGGCCTCGTCGTCGGTGACGGCGCCGGTGAGGATGACGTCATCGCCTTGCTTCCAGTTGGCGGGCGTCGCCACCCGGTGCTTGGCGGTTAGCTGCAGCGAGTCGACGACGCGCAGCACCTCGTCGAAATTGCGTCCGGTGGTCATCGGATAGACCAGCACCAGCTTGATCTTCTTGTCCGGGCCGATGACGAAGACGTTGCGCACGGTCTGGTTATCGGCTGGCGTGCGGCCTTCCGAGGTGCCGCTCGTCGACGCCGGCAGCATGCCGTAGAGCTTCGAGACGTGCAGGTCGGTGTCGCCGATCATCGGGTAATTCGGCGCGAAGCCGACCACGTCCTTGATGTCGCCCGACCATTTCTTGTGATTGTCGACCGGGTCGACCGACAGGCCGATGATCTTGACGCCGCGCTTTTCGAACTCGGGCTTGAGGCGGGCCATGGTGCCGAGCTCGGTGGTGCAGACCGGCGTAAAGTCCTTGGGGTGGGAGAACAGCACGACCCAGTTGTTGCCGATCCAGTCGTGGAAGCGGATTTTGCCTTCGGTCGTCTCGGCTTCGAAATCCGGGGCGGTGTCGCCAATTGCTAGAGCCATGGAAAACCTCCGTATGCGCTGGCGGGCTGATCCGATTTTGATTTTCGGAAATGAATTCGCCACTGATATGTACGGCTCAATGCAGCCTAATACCAGCCCTTCGGCTGAGGAATATTCGGCCGAAAGCCGTTGACCGGCGCGAAAAATCGGCCGTTCGCCCAATGGATTATAAAATATTCTTGCAACGAGCGTGCAGGTGCGAATTCGTCCGCGGGCACGCTGCCGCAAGCAGCAAAGCCGACGCGATTGCGCACCGATCGGGGCGGCGGAACGCCGCGGACTGCCGCGAGATTGCCTCACTGCGGCCCCGGCACGGCCAATCTGGCATTGGAGTTTGAACCATGGCCTCGGCTCGAGCGACTCAAGCCCGGGTGCCGGGTCGACTTGAACCGTGCGCGTTGCTCAATCGGGAGCGCTCGGGGAGGCTGCGATGAAGGTTGCTCAAGACCGGCCGGACCTCGACACCCTCGCCACCATCATTGCGCACTCGCAGATCGTCGTAGCGGCGTCGTTCGAACGCGGCCGCCGGTTGCCGGCGAATTTCGAGGCGATCGACAGCGACATTCTCGACTGGATCGCCGCCGAATGCCGGCTGGCGAGTTGGCGCCTTCGCCTGATGTAGCAAACCTTGTCCGAATGCGGCGGGACGACGCAGGATTACTGCGTCGCGCTGGGTAGCGCCGTCACCGACAGCCCGACGGTCCGGCCGGGGAAGCCGGCGGCGTCGAAATAGCGCGTCTCGCCCACCGTCTGCATATTGAGCACGGTGACGAGGCCATTCGGCGCCGGCTCCGAGGTCACGACGCGGCTCGATACGTCCGGCACGGTGCCGTTCGGCAACGTCTCGGACAGTTCGCGACCGATGAGCCGGCCCTTGTCGGCGACGTCAAGCTGCAGCAGCCGCGCGATGGTGCGCCCAAGATCGGCGTTGCTGGTCGGCGCCGGATCGACGAAGTGCGATTTGAAGTCCGGCCCCTGCATCGCCATGAAATTCCAGGTATCGGCGCGGCTGAACGAGCCGTGCATGCCCTGGCCCTGCTGCAGCCCGGTATCGGCGATTTCGACGGTGCAGCGCACCGGCTCGCCGCATACGGTATCGAACGAGCGGAAATTCACCGCGATCGCCGGATGCGGCGTGATCGCGTTGCCTTGCAGCGCGACGTCGTCGAGCGACAAGGTGCCGGGGAATTTGCCGAGCGCGCTGTCGACGAACAGTCCGCTGACGTAGTCTTGGCTCAACAGGAAATCGACGACCTTCTTGGCCAGCGCTTTGTCGCCATCGGGCAGATAGATCAGGTCCGATCCGCCGTTCGCTGCCACCGCCACCCTCGGACGGTCGGCGTCGCCGCCGATGAGGCCGTTGCCGCTCTTGGTATGCTGGCCGTCGCCGATGGTCTTGTAGCCGTCATCGGGATCGATCAGCGGCATGTTCAGGGCACGGGACAGGTCGAGCGCCACAAAGCCGACCGGCAAGCGGCCGGGCGGCGTGTCGGCGAACTTCATCTTCACCGTGGCGCTGGTCTGGCTCTCCTTGCCGATGGTGGAGAAGCCGTGATCGGCGGTGACGACGATATCGGTCGAGTCGAGCAAGCCGAGCTCGTTCAACGCCGAACGGATACGCGCCAGATCATCGTCGGCGTTGCGGATGGCGGCGAGCGAGGTCGGGCCGTTGATGCCGGGAACCAGCACGTTGAGGCTGTCGCCCTGATTATGCTGGCTGCCGTCGGGGTCGCGCGACCAGAACACCAGGACGAACGGCTTGTCGCGCTCCTTGAACAGCGGCAGCACGACGCGGGTCGTGACCGAGGCAAAATAGTCCTGTTGCACGAAGTTGGCGGTGTGCGTGCCCGGCGTCGTCATATTACCGCTCATGCCGTTGGCGCCGCGGCTCGGCGCGTTGAGCGGCAGGCTCGCTGCCTGGATCCGTTTGCTGACGTCGGCCGACAGCGGGATGCCGTTGGCGTTGCCGGTGGCGTCGTCGACGATGATGGTCTGCTCGCCGGAACGCTCGGTCGGATCGAAGATCAGCACCGGGCCGACCTTGCCGACCGACGCCGTGCTGTAGCCCTTGTCGCGGGCAAGTTTCAGGATGGTCGCCTCGTCGAGGTAATTGCCGGCGAAATGCTCGTCGACGTCGCCGAGTACGGCGTCGTTCTCCAGAAACGGCGTCATGCTCTTGTTGGCGCCCGGGACCGGGAACCCGGCGTAGATCGTGTTGGAGAAGTCGCCGGTATCGCCGAGCATGTGGCCGGTCGCCATGCCGGAGGCATTGGCGGTGGTGAAGGTCGGGAACAGCGAATGGCTGTTGCGCAGGCTCACCCCGTCGCGCGCGATTGCCGCCATGGTCGGAGCGGTGGAGTCGTCGACCATGCGCGAGCGCAGACCGTCGGCGACGAACAGGACGATATTGTGCGGACGCGGTGCTGGCGACTGCGCGAACGCCGTCGATGCCAGAGTAGCCGACAACACCGTCGTGCCGAGTATGAGCAACGGACGCATGGCGAAACTCCCAGAGCCATGAGGGGAAGGGGGCGACGACGTTGTGCAGAGATCATGTGACGGTCGTGTGACGCTTTCTACAGTGCTGCGGTTGCGTCAGGTTGGTTGACGTGGCCGCGCCGGCGCGGTGTCGAAATCCCTGGCGCCGATTTTTAAGCCATACGTCGTGAATAAAAAAGGCGGCCCCCTGCAGCAGTATGGGAGCCGCCAAAAGTCCGCGTGACAGGAGATGAAACGCGGACCGGGATTTGCGGGCGGCCATCATGCCCGCAGGAAAGGTCGCCGATGGGCGTTTTGGCCCACCGGCGCCGGCCGATTAGTCGCCCTCCGTTCCGATCGCGTAGGCGGTCTCGCCGTGCACCGCGTCGTCGCCCACCTTCAGGGTGGCTTCATCCATGCGCAGCGGCACGATGAACCCGATCACCTTGAGAATGATGTAGGTAAGGATCGCGTTGTAGATGATGATGAAGACGGCGCCGATGACCTGATGCCACAACTGTATTCCCGGGTCGCCGTAGAGCAAGCCGGTCACGCTGATGCCGGGTGCCTCCTTGTCGGTGCCGATGTATTGCAGCATATCGCCGTTGGCGACGATACCGACCATGAGGCCGCCGCACAGGCCGGCGATGCCGTGGGTCGAGAACACGCTGAGCGTATCGTCGACCTTCTGCATGAACGGCAGCTTCTGGAACTTGTTCATGCTGAGCCACGGGATGATACCGGCGACGATGCCGATGAGGATCGCGCCCCAGCCGTCGACATAGCCGGCGCCGGGCGTGATGGCGACCAGGCCGGCGATCATGCCGTTGACCGCGCCGATCACCGACGGCTTGCCGTAGGACATCTTGTCCATGATGGTCCAGACCAGCAGCGCAACCGCGGTGGCGAGGTTGGTGTTGAGCACGGCCGCGCCGGCGTCGGCGTTGGCGAAGTACGGATCGCCGCCGTTGAAGCCGTTCCAGCCGATCCACAAGATGCCGGCGCCGACCAGCGTCACCAGCAAGCTATTGGGCGGGAAGCTGTCGCGGTCCGCCTGGATGCGCGGGCCGATGACCCATGCGGCGACGAAGCCGGACGTGCCGGCGGCGAGATGGATGACGTAGCCGCCCGAGAAGTCCGCCACGCTGAAGTTGCTGGCAAGCCAGCCGCCGCCCCAGAGACTGAACGCGCCGACGGTGTAAACTACCGTCATCCACACCGGGCAGAAGATCATCCACGCGGTGAAGTTCATGCGGCCGAGCACCGACCCGGCCAGGATGATGACGGTGATCGCGGCGAACACGAACTGGAAGTAGATCAGCGTCGCCATCGGGAAGGCCATCGATGGCATGCCCGACGCCGCCTCCGGAACTATCGCCTGACCGGTTATATACGCTGCCGAGGTCGCGGGGCCCGGTACCCCGAGGAATGTCTGTCCAAAGATCGAGAGCCAAGCATGCCCGAAGGCCATATTGTAATCGAACAGTATCCAGACCACGAGCACCGACGCGAAAGCGTACATCGCCATGAAGGCGGAATTGATCGCCCACTTCTTCTTGACGACGCCGCCATAGAGGACGACGAGGCCGGGTATGCTTTGCAGACCGACGAATGTTGCGGCTGCCAACTGCCAGGCGTTATCGCCTGTGTCGAGCCATTGTGGTGATGGTACGAGTGCCATTGTTGCCTTCCCCCAATAATGCGGTCTGCGCGCCGGAAGGCACACAGCCGAACGCCACCGAACTTCGCAAGAACTATGCCAGCCAATTGCGCGCATTGACTGGGCATATATTCTGATGAAGGTTGTGGCTGAGCCTGAGGGCCGATGACTACAAAAAACGCATAGTGACCATAAAGTAGGCAGAACAGATGAGGCCATTGGTCGATCTAACTAGGTCAATGACAAAGCGGACCAAGCCATTGGCCGCAGCCGTTGCCACGTTGGTGATCGGCATTGCCGCTCCGGCGGTCAGCGCCGAAACGCAGCGTGGCGAGCGATCGATCACCTGCGTGAACAAGGCGAGCGGCACGACCTGGCAGATCAAGGTCGACTACGATCACGGCACGGTCGATACGAACCCGGCCAGCATCAGCGACAGCGAAATCGCGTGGCGCGACGCCAACGACGGCTGGCTCTACACGCTTGATCTTAAATCCGGCAAACTTACTGTGATCCTGGCCTCCTCCATGGGCGGCAACACGTACCTTCATCGCTGTCTGCTCGACCATTGAATCACCGGCGCAGAATTGAGCGGCCCCATCGCCTTCCCGGCCAACCACCGCGCCCAGCGGATATCTGAGCATGGCGATCGCTGAGCGGTATTCCGGTGTCAAGGCAAGCGTAGGCTTCTCCTCCGAGATCGGCCCGCGTCAACGCAACGAGGATTTCGGCGGCGCCGTATTCGGCTGGGAACTGCCCAAGCCGCGCAGCGACGTGGTTGCGGCGCTCGCCGACGGCATCGGCGGCGCCAAAGGCGGCCGTGTCGCCGCCGAGACCGCGGTGCGCGGCTTCCTCGACGGCTTCTGCGACATGCGCGAGACCATGGAGGTGCGTCGCGCCGCGGCCACCGTCATCACCTCGCTCAACGGCTGGATCTACGGCCAGGGCAAACGCGACCCGGCGCTTGCCGGCATGGGCTGCACCTTCACCGCGCTGGTGCTGCGCGGCCGCATCGCCCACGTGCT
Organism: Xanthobacteraceae bacterium; assembly: GCA_030039105.1. Classification (GTDB taxonomy): domain Bacteria; phylum Pseudomonadota; class Alphaproteobacteria; order Rhizobiales; family Xanthobacteraceae; genus BOG-931. The sequence goes on along the minus strand of JASHQO010000305.1, from coordinate 1,156 downwards.
GCATGTCGGCGACTCGCGCGCCTATCGCTTTGCCGGCGATCGCTTGACGCTATTGACGACCGATCATGTCCGTGAGGGCACGACCGGCGGCGGCCGTTCCAACATTTTGACCCGCGCGCTCGGCGTCGAGGCCGAGGTGCGCCTCGACTATGCCAGCCAGCCGATGGCGTTGCACGACCGCTTCCTGCTGTGCAGCGACGGCGTGCACGGCCCGCTGTCGCCGGAAGCCATTGCCGATATCTTGCGCGAGCGATCGGCGTCCGATGACACCGCGCACGCCCTGGTCAAGGCCGCGCTCGACGCCGGCTCGACCGACAATTGCACCGCCATGGTGCTCGACGTGGTCGAGCTACCGACCGCGGAATCGACCACCGAGATCGGCAGCGCCATCACGCAGTTGCCGCTCATCCCGGTGCCGATCCTCGGCGAGGCGGTCGATGGTTTCCTGCTCAAGGTGCTGGTGTCCGACGGCCGCTACAGCCGCCTGTTCGGCGCCGTCGACGAGATCGAGGGCGGCGAGGTGGTGCTGAAGTTTCCGAAGCCTCAGGTGGCCGCGGTCGCCACCTATCACGCCGCCTTTGTGCGCGAGGCCTGGGTCGGCGCGCGGGTGAACAGTCCCTGGGTCGGCCGCATCATCGAGTTGCCGCCCGGCCGGCAGACCTGCCTCTACACGGTCATGCCGCTCTATCAGGGCGAGCTGCTGTCGACGCGGCTGGCGCGCCGTCCCGCCGTCGGGCTGGAGGAGGGCCGCAACATCGCGATCAAGCTCGCGCGCGGCGTTTCGGCATTGCATCGCGCCGGCATCATTCATCGCGACATCAAGCCGGACAACGTGATCCTCGAGGCGGAAGGCTCGCTCAAGCTGATCGATCTCGGCGTGGTGCGGGTGCCGGGGTTGGAGGATTTCCCGCCCGAGGACGTTCCCGGCACGCTCGGCTACATGGCGCCGGAAATGCTGGCCGGCGAGCCGGGCGACGAAGCGACCGATATCTATGCGCTCGGCGTCACCATGTTCCGGGCCTTCGCCGCAGAATTTCCCTACGGCAATCTCGATGCGGTGAGTCCGCCGCGCCGGACGCGGCCGATCCCGCTCGGCGACCTGCGCCCCGATCTGCCGGCCTGGCTGCAGGCGACACTGGCCCGCGCGATTGCCACC
>JASHQO010000304.1 GCA_030039105.1 Xanthobacteraceae bacterium | reverse complement strand
CCGATGCGCACACCGCAACGCTAGCCACCGCGGCGCGGATCGCCGCGTCCGGGTAGGCGGGTTCCTTTTCCGGCACCTGCGCGTTGACGAGGACGGTCAGATCGTTCGCCGGCGCGACCAACAGCCATTTGCGATAGGTCTTGCTGTCGATCTGCTTGCCGGTCACCAGAGTGCCGCTGCCGAAGCCGAGTTGAATCGTCTCGCGCTTGTCGACGGTGATGCCTTGCTTCTTCAACGCATCGGCGTCGATGCTTTTCTCGATTTCGGAATAAATCGCAGCCGGCCGGGTGGCGAGCAGGATCGCGGCGTCTTTTTCAGCATCTTGAAATCCCAGGAAGCTCTTGCTCACCACCATTCCGGGCGGCGGCACCAGTCCGATCCGTGACGCGGGCGGAAATGTCGGGTCGGCCGCCTGCGCCGGCGCGGCGCAGAGCAGCACAGCGAGCAGCGCCGCGAAACCTGCGGGTGCCGTCAGAGCAATGATCTTGCCCGTGCGCGTCATGGCATGCTTGTGCCGGAGAGTGCGGGCGGCGGCAACAGCCCGCCGGCAGGGCGGGTCACCCGGCGCATGGTGAGGTTGATCCGTCCGCCCTCCGGCAGCAAGGTCGATGTGCCGGGCTCGATGCGGTCGACGCCATGAAACGCCAGCCGGGCGTCGCCGCCAAGAACGATTGCATCGCCGGAGCTTAGCCGCACCGAGCGGGTCGGGTCGTTGCGTTTGTGTCCGCCGACCCGAAACAGGCAGGCATCGCCGAGCGACAGCGACGCCACCGGTGCCGCGAAATCCTCCTCGTCGCGATCCTGATGCAGACCCATTTTGGTGCCCGCGCCGTAGAAGTTGATCAGGCAGGCCTCGGGCGGCGCCGGATAGTCCGGGGCAAGGTCGTGCCACGCCGCGACGAGCATCGCCGGCATCGGCGGCCAGGGCCGGCCGGTGACCGGATGGGTCGGCTGATAGCGGTAGCCGCTTTCGTCGGAGACCCAGCCGAGCGGTCCGCAATTCGACATGCGCACCGTGAACGGGCGGCCGGAGCGCGGCATTCGCGGTGTGAACAGCGGCGCGGCGGCAAAGATTTGGAGGAGTTCGGCGAGCAGGCCCTCCTGCCGGGTGCGGTCCAGGTAACCGGGATGGAACTTGAGTCCGCTTGGCGTCGCCGCCGCTGCAAAGCCGGCTCGCGCCGTCATGCGGCCCTGGCGAGGCTCAGCCGCGCCGAGGCCGCGAAGGCTGGAGCGATGAACAACGGACCGAGCGCCAAGCCGGTGATCTTTCCCAGCAAGGCCGCGACGAAGGGCAAGAGCAGAACGAGGTAAGACATCTGCACCGCTTGCTTGGCAGCCGGCGAGTGGCCGGCGTCGGCGGCGAGCCACACGACTACGAAAGCTCCGACCACCAAATCATAATCCTGCAAGTAGGGCGTGGCGAGGCACGTGCCCAGCACCAGAAGCGTGTTGCGTATGCCGGCGGCTGCATCGCGGAACCACGCATAGGCGACGACTGCCGCAGCAACGAGCGCGCTGGCGGCCTGGACGGCGTAAGCCGTTTCGACGCCGGCGCCAAGACGCCGCGCGAAAACAAAAACCGAAACCATGCGGTGCCACACTCCGCTGCCGTCTTCCAGGATGGCATGCCGCAAGACGGTCGCGTTGCGGAAGTAGTCGGCCCAAACCTCCGGCCCGAACACAACGACGCTGATCGCAACCAAACCGGCCACGGTCACCGCGGCTGCGGCGAACGCCTTCCATTGCCGGCCGGCCAAAAGCGCGATCGGCAACAGAACTCCGATCTGCGGCTTGTAGATCAGCAATCCGAGCAAGATGCCGGCGACGATCGGCCGACGCTTGAGCAGGCAAAGACCGCCGCCGAGCAGCGCCGCTGTCCAGGTGCCGTTCTGGCCGCCGACCGCGTTGATGAACACCGCCGGAGTGGCGAGGGCGAACAGCAGCGCGCCGCCGCCCGGCACCGCAAGGCGAAGCGCGCGATAGAAACTGAACCAGCCCGATGCCGTCCACAGCGCGAGCGCGGGGAGGTAGGGCAGCGTCGCCAATGGCGCGGTCAAGACCAGCAGCACCGGCGGATAGCTGTAATGATAGAAGTCGAGGGTGCCGCCGACGATACGTTCTTGAAAGGCGTGAAACGCCTGCCAGTCGTACACGTCGGCCGCAGCCTCGCGCCAAGCGAGGACAGCGCCCGACCAGTAATTGAGAAAGTCGCCGCCGAACGGTTGGTCGACGCCGTCCGTCAGGCCCACTTTGGTGTGACGCAGCAGGTCCCAGGCGTAGAACGCCGCGGTGACGAGGATCCAGCATCGGGCGAAGGCTTGTGCGAATTCCGGCCTGATGGCGGCGGGCAGCACGCGCTCGCCGATCGGCTGCGCGGCGCGTTGATCGGCAGGCAGTTCAAGCGATCGCTGCATGGCAAACCCGGCGCGGGAGGTCGTGCGCAAAAGCATAACGGGCGCGCATTAACAGCTTCGAACCGCGGCCCCGTATTTTCGAACGATCGTGCCGGCTGCCCGCGATGCCGATGAAAAATCCCCCGAACCCTGGGAAATCGTGGATCGGTGCGGCTTCATCGGTTCTTTACCACTCGCCAGCACAGTCCGCCTCATGTCTCCGTTCCTTCCCAATTTCGCGATTATGACGCGTGGCGGCGCCGCTGCCTCGAGCCGATCGCCGGTCGACGAGCGCTATTACAAATGGATGGTCGGCGCGGCCGTGTTCTTTGTCGCGCTGGAAGTCTCGTATCTCGCCCTCGCGGGTTTGCCGCCGATCGCGAAGCCGTGGGTCGACGGCCTGAATTTCGTCTACGGGCGCGATTTCCTCAACACCTGGATGGGCGGCCGCTCGATGTTCCTCGGCGGGCCCGAGCCTTGGTTCGACGTGCAGACCTATAACGACGCCCTGCAGGCGATGCTCGGGACGCCGTATCCGGATCATTACTGGTCGTATCCGCCCCATGTGACGTTGTTCATCTGGCCGTTCGGCCTCATGCCGTATCTGCCGGCTTACGTCGCGTGGTGTGGGATCGGGCTCGCGCTCTATCTTTGGGCTTGCTCCGGCGCCATCGCGCGCGATCGGATGCTATTCCTGGCGGCGGCGCCGAGCATCGCGGTGTGCATCTTCTTCGGCCAGAACGGCTTCTACACTGCGGCGCTTCTGGTCGGCGGCCTGCTCAATCTCGATCGGCGGCCGATCCTCGCCGGCGTGCTGTTCGGCATACTCACGGTCAAGCCGCAACTCGGCCTGCTGCTGCCGATCGTTCTGCTACTGCAGCGGCGCTGGCTTGTCATCGCCGCCGCGGTGGTGACGACGGCGATCCTGGTGGCGCTAACCGGGATGCTGTTCGGCTGGAGCTGCTGGATCGCGTTCTTCCAGAAGATCATG
>JASHQO010000303.1 GCA_030039105.1 Xanthobacteraceae bacterium | reverse complement strand
TTTAGACCGTAGCCCGGATGGAGCGAAGCGCAATCCGGGGCGGCTTCGACGCCTGGCTGCCGCTCCCGGATTTCGCTTGCGCTCCATCCGGGCTACACCCGGCGTAGCCGTTGCGGTGGGAGGATAGCCCCGGCTTTGCGGCTATCGCACGACCAAGCTTTGATCGCAGGCGTAGTCGTTGCGTGGGAGGATAGCCTCGGCGTAGCCCGGATGGAGCGAAGCGCAATCCGGGGCGGCTTCGCCGCCTGGCTGCCGCTCCCGGATTTCGCTTGCGCTCCATCCGGGCTACACTTGGCGTAGTCGTTGCGTGGGAGGATAGCGTGGGCGATCAGATCAAATACGTGCTCGACGAAAAGGACATTCCGAAGGCCTGGTACAATCTGGCGGCCGATCTGCCGAAGCCGCTGCCGCCGGTGCTGCATCCCGGCACCAAGCAGCCGGTCGGGCCGGGCGACCTCGAGCCGTTGTTTCCGATGGCGCTGATCCTGCAGGAGGTCTCGCAGGAGCGCACCATCGACATCCCCGAGCCGATCCGCGACGTCTATCGCATGTGGCGGCCGTCGCCGCTCGTCCGCGCCCGCCGCCTCGAGCAGGCGCTCGGCACCCCGGCGAAGATTTACTACAAATACGAAGGCGTCTCGCCGGCCGGCTCGCACAAGCCGAACACCGCGGTGCCGCAGGCCTGGTACAACAAGGAGCAGGGCGTCAAGCGGCTCTCCACCGAGACCGGCGCCGGCCAATGGGGCTCCTCGCTCGCCTTCGCCGGCTCGCTGTTCGGCCTCGACGTCACCGTCTTTCAGGTCCGCGTCTCCTACGATCAAAAGCCATACCGCCGCGCGCTGATGGAGACCTACGGCGCGCGCTGCATCGCCTCGCCGTCGAACGAGACCGAGTCCGGCCGCGCCATCCTCGCCAAGAATCCGAACAGCCCGGGCTCGCTCGGCATCGCCATCTCGGAGGCGGTCGAGGTGGCGGCCAAGGATCCGGCGGTGAAATACTCGCTCGGCTCGGTGCTCAACCACGTGCTGCTGCACCAGACCGTGAACGGCCAGGAAGCGATCAAGCAATTCGAGCTCGCCGGCGACGATCCCGACGTGGTGATCGGCTGCACCGGCGGCGGCTCGAATTTTGCCGGGCTGGCGTTTCCGTTCCTCGGCCTGCAGCTACGCGGCGGCAAGAAGCGCCGCTTCGTCGCCGTCGAGCCCTCAGCCTGTCCGTCGCTGACGCGCGGCAAATACGCCTACGATTTCGGCGATACCGCGCATCTCACGCCGCTGGTGAAGATGCACACCCTCGGCTCGACCTTCATCCCGCCGGGCTTCCATGCCGGCGGCTTGCGCTATCACGGCATGGCGCCGATGGTGTCGCATATCTACGACCTCGGCCTCATCGAAGCGCAGGCCTATAACCAGAAGGCCTGCTTCGAGGCCGGCGTGCAGTTCGCCCGCTGCGAGGGCATCGTGCCGGCGCCGGAGGCGACGCATGCGGTGCGCTGCGCCATTGACGAGGCGCTGCGCTGCAAGCAGATGGGCAAGTCCGAGACCATCCTGTTCAACCTCTCGGGCCACGGCCACTTCGACATGGCGGCCTACATCAACTATTTCGAAGGCAAGCTCATTGATCAGAAATACGACGAAGGCGAGCTCGCCATGGCGCTTGCCGGCCTGCCCAGCGTCGCGGCCTGAACGGCGCGCCGTAGGGGCGCCCCTCGTGGGCGCCCGCGGTCGACGCGACGTAAGGAGGACGGCCACAAGGGCCGCCCCTACGCGCGTTAACCATTAATTTCGCCCACGCGCGCGGCGCGCGATGCGGCATGACACAATGATCAAAGACAACCGGCTCTCAGGAGAAGGGCGCAATGATCGAGCCCTATAACGCCGTCGGCCTCATTCCGACCTTCTACGGCATTCGCCGTCGCGACGACATCGAGCACAATATCGAGCACATCAAGAGCCTGACCAAGGCGGCGTTCTGGCTGTCGAACCTCGACATCCCCGTCAAGCTCTTGGCGATCCCCGAGGGCGCGCTGATGGGCTTCAACGACGAGGTGCTCGACGTCGACCACGCCGATTATGCGCGCACCTGCTGCATCGACATTCCCGGCCCCGAGAGCGACGAGATCGGCAAGCTCGCCAAACAGTGGAACGTCTACATCATGGCGCAGGCCAAGGCGCGCCATCCCGACTGGAAGGATCGCTTCTTCAATGTCGGCTTCATCGTCGATCCCGACGGCGAGGTTATTCTGCAGCACTACAAGATTTCCGCGCTGCTGCCGGTCGAGCGCTCGGTATCGCCGCACGACGTCTATGACTGGTGGATCGAAAAATACGGCCGCACGCTGCAGGCGTTCTGGCCGGTCGCCGACACCAAGATCGGCCGCCTCGGCATCATGATGGCGATGGAGGGCAATTATCCGGAGAACGGCCGCGGCCTCGCCATGAACGGCGCCGAGGTGGTGTATCGCGCCTCGATGCCGTGCCCGTTCACCGAGAACGACGTGTTCGAGATTTCCAATCGCGCCCGCGCGCTCGAGAACAACATGTACATCGTGGCGCCGAACATCGGCAGCTATCACCTCTATCCGGAAGGCCGCCATTTCGGCATCGACGCCGGCGGCGGCCAGTCGATGATAGTCGATTACCGCGGCCAATTGGTCGGCAAGCAGCGCGACACCAACGGCTCGACCTTCGTCTCCGGCGTCATCAATATCGAGGCGCTGCGCCATCACCGCGAGTCGGCGCAGGTGACCAACTGGATGAAGGATGTGCGCGCCGAGCTCGCCCAGATCATCTACGAGCAGCCGATCTATCCGAAGAACCGCTACATCGACAAAGTTCCCGGCAAGCACGCCGACTACAAGCGCGAGGTCATCGACAAGCAGGTCGCGCTGATGCAGAAGCGCGGCATCTGGAAGAAGCCGGCCCACAGCCCGGGCTGAATCCCGCCGCGATCGACGCCATCCAGGCAGCTCACGGCGGAGATGGTGGCGGCGTTGCTCGAGATGATGGCGTCATGCCCTTTTCGTTGAACTTTTATCACGACCAGGTCGGCGCGGACGGCGCGACCGCGTCGCCGTTGCCGGCGGCCCATCGTCTGCTCTACGTGCGGCACGGTCGCGTCGAGATAAGCGACAAAACCATCGGCGCCGGCGAGGCGATCTCCTGGGCGGGCCCGCTGACCTTCCGATCGGCCGGCGAGTGGAGTCAGGTCTGGCGCTGGGAGCTCGCGTCGCCGAATGCGGCCCCGGTCTTGCAGGACGGCGAGGGCGTTCTGTCCAGCCTGCGCATGTCGCGCGTCGTCACGAGCCTCGCCATGCCCGAGGGCAGCCGCTGGTTGCTCCGGCTCGACCAGATCGTCACCGGCGCCGGCCGCATCGCCGATCGCCATCAGCATCCCGGCCCCGGCATCCGCTGCCTCATCGAAGGCACCTTCAACGTCCAGCAGGACGCCGAGTCGCATCGCGACCTGCTGCCCGGCGACGCCTGGTGGGAGACCGGCTCCGACACCGTGATCGCCTGGAGCTCGAAGCAAATAGCGGCGCGCTTCCTGCGCGGCATGGTGCTGCCGGTGGAATGGGAAGGCAAAGTCACCGGCACCTGGTTGTCCGGCCAAACGCCGCCGCGGGGGACGTGGAAACTTTACGTCGACCGGGTGATTACAGTGTGAAGGCCTTAGAGCGTGGCTGATTTTTTCTGAATCGGAGGGATTCCCGATTTGTCGGGAATATGATTCAAGGTGCTGGCTGGATTTGGAGGCCAGCATCGATGGCACGAGCCTATTCGCTTGATCTGCGTGAGCGAGTGGTTGCGGCGGTTGCGGCTGGTCGGAGTTGCCGGGCGGTAGCGGCGACCTTCAGGGTCAGCGTTGCCAGTGTAGTGAAGTGGTCGCAGCGGTTCCGCACGACTGGCAGTGCAGCAGCGCACAAGGTTGGCGGCCGGCGGCGCTATGCGTTGGCAGGCGAGCGCGAGTGGCTTTTGGCGCGGCTGGCCGAGAAGCCCGACCTGACGTTACGGGCGATCGGAGCGGAGCTTGCGGCGCGCGGCGTCAAGGTGAGTCACTTTGCGGTCTGGCACTTCTTCGTGCATGAGGGCATCACCTTCAAAAAAAAGCCTGCACGCCAGCGAGCAGGATCGCCCGGACGTGGCGCGGCGGCGGGCGCAATGGCGAAAGTACCAAGGGCGGCTTGACCCTTCTCGCCTGGTGTTCATCGACGAGACCTGGGCCAAGACCAACATGACGCGCAGCCACGGCCGCGCGCCGCGCGGTCAGCGGTTGGTGGCCAAGGCGCCGCATGGCCGATGGCGCACACTGACCTTCCTGGCGGCGTTGCGTCGTGACCGCATCGATGCTCCCTGCGTAATCGACGGGCCGATCAACGGCGACAGCTTCTTGGCCTATGTCGAGCAGGTGCTGATCCCAGCGCTTAAGCCGGGTGACATCGTCATCATCGACAACCTGGGCAGCCATAAGGGAAAGGCGGTGCGGCGCGCCATCCGCGCCGCTGGCGCAAAGCTCTTCTTCCTGCCGCCCTATAGTCCAGACCTCAATCCGATCGAGCAGGTCTTCGCCAAGCTCAAAACCTTGCTACGCAAGGCCGCAGAGCGCTCCGTCGAAGCAACCTGGAAACGCATCGGCGCCTTGCTGGAATGCTTCACCCCGCAGGAATGTGCCAACTACTTCGACAATGCAGGATACGCTTCCAAATAAAACGGGCATGCTCTAGAGGCCGGTAGCCCGGATGGAGCGAAGCGCAATCCGGGAGCGGCGTGCGAGCGCGGCGATCGTCCCTGGATTTCGCTTCGCTCCATCCAGGCTACCGGCCTGGCGACCGACCGGCAATACACCTAAATTATCGCGACAATTGAATCAGCCATCCGAGAGAGGGCCGTAGCCCGGATGGAGCGAAGCGCAATCCGGGAGCGGCGTGCAAGCGTGGCGATCGTCCGTGCAAGCGTGGCGATCGTCCCTGGATTTCGCTTCGCTCCATCCAGGCTACCGGCTGGCGGCTGGCCGGCAATACACCTATTATCAAGACGATTAAATCAAGCCTTCCGACGGAGGCAGCGCCGTGAACATCGAAGCCCGCCAGGTCGACCGCAGCGCCAAGAGCAAGCTGCAGATCATCGACTGCGACATCCATCCCAAGGCGTCGCTCGAAGATTATCGGCCGTACCTGAGCAATCGCTGGTGGGATTACGCGCAGACTTACGGCGCGCGCTCGCACCACGGCTATGTCAAAGGCTTTCCCTATCCGAAGGCGCAACCGCAGGCGTCGCGGCGCGATTCCTGGCCGCCGGACGGCGGCTTGCCGGCGAGCAATTACGAGTTCATGCGCCAGCAGCACCTCGATCTCTACGGCATCGAATACGGCGTGATGAATCCGCTGTCGCCGTCGGGGCAGGGCGAGCAGAACGACGAATACTCGGCGGCGCTGGCGTCGGCCTGCAACGCGTTCCAGCTCAACCACTGGAACAAGCTCGACCCGCGGCTCAAATGCTCGCTGGTGGTGCCGTACGAGGACCCGGAAGCCTCGCGCCAGGAAATCCGCCGCCACGCCGGCGACCGCCGCTTCGCCCATGTGCTGATGCTCACCCGCACCAGCGAGCTGATGGGGCGGCGCCGCTATTGGCCGATCTACGAGGCGGCAAGCGAGGCCGGGCTGCCGGTCGGCGTCCATGTGTTCGGCTATAGCGGCCGCGCCGCCAGCAATACCGGCTGGCCGTCGTTCTACATCGAGGAGATGACCGAGCACTCCAACGCCTGCCAGGCCCAGGTCGTGAGCCTGATCATGGAGGGCGTGTTCGAGGCCTTCCCGACGCTCAAGATGGTGTTCATCGAGGGCGGCTTCGGCTGGATGCCGGCGCTCGGCCACCGCCTCGACCGCAACTGGAAGCGCATGCGCTCCGGCCTGCCGCACCTCAAGCGGGCGCCGTCGGAATACCTGCACGATCATTTCTGGGTCACCACCCAGCCGATGGAGGAGCCGGAAAATCCCGCCCATCTCGCCGACATCATGGCGGCGATCGGCTTCGACCGCATCCTGTTCTCGTCCGACTACCCGCACTGGGACTTCGACGATCCGTTCGTGGCGCTGCCGGCAAGCCTGGGCGAGGAGCGCCGCCGGCAAATCTACTCCGGCAACGCGCGGGCGCTGTACGGGTTTGCGTGAGTTTGAACCGTCATCCTGAGGCGCCGCGTAGTCCGTAGCCCGGATGAGCGAAGCGATATCCGGGGGGACGATCCCGCCGCCTTGTGCCGTCCCCGGGTATCGCTGCGCTCGCCCGGGCTACAACGCAGCACGGTGGCGGATCGCAACGCCATCGGCTTTGCCCAATAACCCCGGCCTGCCCAAAAAGGCAGGGATATGCCCAAAAAGCCCTAAGTGGCGGACACGGGCGCCCTATGTGGGTCGGAGCGCGGCTAGGTGCAGCATTGCTCAGTGCCAGTCTTTGGCTAATCAGCGAAGTGGCCAACGCGGCAGATATTGAGGTTAGCCGGTTTAGTCTTTTTACCGACGTAGTAATAACAAAAATAGCTATGCCGGAATGCATCAAAGCTTTTGTACAAAAAACATCCCTGCACAATGACCATTTTGTTTCCGTCAACCACATCTTGATCGATAGCGTCAGCAGCGATTTGCGTATTGAGGGTATAGACACTGAATCCGGTCGAAGGGAAAACTACCTGCCCGATCATTGGAGCTACATTCGTTTGGCAGGAATTAAGATATTGATAGACTCTGGCAGCCGCCTTTCCGGTTGCATCATCGTTGGCCGTAGTCGCGAACCCATCGACGAGATAGGTAAAATCGGTTGCAGGCGCCCTTCCACTATTCGTGTATTGGATATTTACACTGAGGGGTTTTCCAACTTCGACTGCCCCGTCGATACTAGCATTTTGGGGGCCGACCCACGCGCGCTCCGCAGCAATCATGTTGTCGCGGGCGACTTGGGCGTTCTGGCCCATAGCGATGGCTTCTTTATCGGTAGCTTCAGCTTGTTTGACAGCGGCGGCGGCCTGTTGTGCCGCGGCTTCAGCCAGTCTGGCGTTATTTTCAATCAGTTGCCTAGTCTGCTCTCCAGCATTTTTCATTTCGTCGAGTTGACCGCTGAGAGTTCTCCACGTCAAAAAAGTGAAAACTACAGTCAGAAAAACAAGAAACAAGGTAACCCAACTGATCGCGCGATCTTTTTTCTCATTGCTGTCTTCACTGGTTATTTGAGCTTTTTGAGCATCGGCAAGGGCATTGATCGCGGCGGTTATATTGGCGGCTGCATTATTTTGCTCGGTCTTCCGCTGCTGGCAGTCGGCGTTTGTAGTTTCTTCTATGGCTTCCTGAACTTCACTTTTCCATGATGGTGGTAGCATGACTCAAACATCCTCAAGTTTGAGATTTTGCGCTTCTATCGCCTTGAGCGATGCCAGCAAGAACGTCGCTGAGAACGTGCCACGACTGATCTTGTTTGCGATGCTGGCCTCGGTTTCTTTCATTCCGTGTTTCGTCAGCCGTTCGGCCAGTTCCCGATACCCAATCTCCGCTCGCGCCAGTTCAGCCTTTAGGAACCGCCTCGCCCGGTCTTCCCAAGAGGGGCCGGCTTTGGGTTTTGTAGCCATAGGCATTCTCCCGTCATCGAACAATATCTCCCATATACGATATTTTTCGCTTGACGGCAATCCCATAAATGATATGCTGCTCCCATATAAGGGAGACGGGGTCATGTACGACGTGCGCGGAGACAATCGCCAACAAAAGGGCTTGGAAATCGCGGCTACGGCCAAAATCCTTCGGAAAGGCAAAGCTTGGTCGGTCCCGAGCCAAAGCGCCGAACGCCGCTATACGGTTTGGCTGGGCGCCAGCGAGTCTCATTGCACCTGCCCCGATCATGAGGAAGGCGGCTTCAAGTGTAAGCACATCATTGCAGTCGAATATTTCATTCAACGTGAAAGCTATCCCGACGGCTCTACGACCGTCACTGAGACGCTTACCGTGCGCGAGACGCGCAAAACCTATCGGCAAGATTGGCGTGCCTACAACGCCGCGCAGGTCAACGAGAAGGCAAAGTTTCTCGACCTACTGCGCGAGCTTTGCAGCGGCATTGCCGAACCGGAGCGGGCCAAGAACGGTCGGCCGCCGCTGCCGATCAACGATGCCTTGTTTGCCGCCTGCTACAAAATCTATTCGACGATTTCGGGTCGCCGCTTCATGACCGATTTGCGGGAAGCGCAGGCCAAGGGTTACCTGACGAAACTCCCACATTACAATTCGATCTTCAATTATTTGGAAAACCCGGCGCTAACGCCGATCTTGAATGCGCTGATCGTCGAAAGCAGCAAGCCGTTGAAGGCGGTTGAAATCGACTTTGCCGCCGACAGTTCCGGCTTCGCAACGTCCCGCTTCATTCGCTGGTTTGACCACAAATACGGCGTCGTTCGCCAAGAACACGGATGGGTGAAGGTCCATTTGATGTGCGGCGTGAGCACCCACATCGTTACCGCCGTCGAAATCCGCGACAAGGACGCCAGCGACATGAAATTGCTTCCGGCGCTGGTCAATGCGACGGCGCAGAATTTCCAGATACGCGAAGTGTCGGCGGACAAAGGCTACGGCAGCAAAGCGAACCTAGAACACATCGTCCGCCACGGCGCGGTCCCCTACATCGCTTTCAAGGGCAGCACGACCGGCCGTGCGGGTGGCATATGGGCGAAGATGTTCCACTACTTCCAATTCCGCCGTGAGGAATTTCTGGCGCACTACCACAAGCGCAGCAACGTCGAGTCCGTGTTTTCGATGATCAAGGCCAAGTTCCGCGACCATGTGCGGAGCAAGACGGACGTGGCGATGGTCAACGAGGTGCTGTGCAAGATCGTCTGCCACAACATCTGCTGCTTGATCCAAGAGTCCCATGAACTCGGCATTGACACGGCTTTTTGGGCAAAAACCTCACCTGCCCAGAAAGGGGCCATCCAATGAGGGTTCTTGGGCAAAGCCAACGCCATCCCTAAATATAGCGGCGTTATCCGCTGAAATATGCC
>JASHQO010000302.1 GCA_030039105.1 Xanthobacteraceae bacterium | reverse complement strand
CATTGTGAAGGTCGGCGTGAACGGGCCTGCGGGCTTTGCGCTCGAGCGCAGCTACACGCTCACGGTGCGGTCGCCGGCGCAAATTCTGGCCCGGCGCACCGTCAAGCCGATCGCCAAGGGCGATAGCTTGACGTTGTCGAGCGACATGTTCGCCGATCTCGTGCCCGGCACCGGCGCCGTTTCCGTCTCGATCGGCTCGTCGGCGGCGCTCGACGCGGCGGGTCTGCTCGCGGCGCTCGATCGCTATCCGTATCGCTGCTCGGAACAGATCACGAGCCGCGCCATGCCGCTGCTCTACGTCGCCCAGCTTGCCAGCGAAACCAACCTGGCGCTGGCGACCGGAGCCGATCAGCGCGTCCGCGAAGCGATCGAGGCGTTGCTGACGCGGCAGGACTCCACTGGCTCGTTCGGCCTGTGGAGCGTCGGCGGCAACGATATCTGGCTCGACTCCTACGTCACCGAGTTTTTGACCCGGGCGCGGGAAAAGAAATTCCCGGTGTCCGACGTCGCGTTCAAGCTCGCCATCGATCACTTGCGCAACTTCGTCGCCAACACCGCCGATCCGAGCAAGAACGGCGGCACCGACTTCGCCTATGCGCTCTATGTGCTGGCGCGCAACGGCGTGGCGCCGATCGGCGACCTGCGTTACCTCGCCGATGCCAAGCTCGACGCGCTCACGACGCCGATCGCCAAGGCGCAACTCGCGGCGGCGCTGGCGCTCGCCGGCGATCGCGTGCGCGCCGACCGCGTCTATGCGGCGGCGCTTGCCGACGTCAACGCGCAGGCTGACGACCACTACAGTTGGCAGGACTACGGCTCGACCGTGCGCGATGCCGCGGCCATCGTCACGCTGGCCTCGGAAAGCGGCGCGGCGCCCGCCACCGTGCAGGCTGCGGTGCAGCGCGTCGAAGCCGCACGCGCTACGCGCCGCGCCACCTCGACCCAGGAAAACGCCTGGCTGCTCCTTGCCGCCAGCGCCATGGCGCGGGACGCCGGCAAGGTCACCCTCGACGTCAACGGCGAAGCGGTGCAGCGCCAGTTCTACCGCACCATCCGCGCCGGCGATCTCAAGGAGCCGTTTAAGGTGACCAATACCGGCGACAGCGAGGTTCGGGCCGTGGTCACCGTATCCGGCGCGCCCGTCACCCCGGAGCCTGCGGCGGAGAACGGCTTTAGGATCGAGCGCCAGACCTATACCCCTGATGGCGACGCGGTCGATCCGGCCCACGTCAAGCAGAACACCCGGCTTGTCGTAGTCTTGAAGATAACTGAGGCGCAGCCGCAGTTCGGCCGTATCATGGTCGCCGATTATCTGCCCGCCGGGTTCGAGATCGACAATCCGCATCTCGTCTCCTCGGGCGATACCGGCACCTTGTCGTGGATCACCGACGCGCTGGAGCCGGCCGACGCCGAATTCCGCGACGACCGCTTCACCGCCGCGTTCGAGCGCAAGCGCGGCGACCCGGCCGTGTTCACCGTCGCCTATACGGTGCGCGCGGTCGCGCCTGGCACCTACGTGCAGCCGCAGGCGCGGGTGGAGGACATGTACCGCCCGGACCGCTTCGGCCGCAGCGCCAGCGGTACGGTTGAGGTCACGGCGGCGAAATGACGCTCAGCCGTCATTGCGAGCCAACGGGTCCGGCCCGAAGCGGCCGGCCCGATGACAGGCTCCGCGAAGCAATCCAGCGCGGCCGCGCCATTCTGGACTGCTTCGTCGCTTCGTTCCTCGCAATGAGGCGTGGCAGGATGCGTGCCGCACTCGTTGTAGCGGCGTTCATTGGCGTGGCGACACTCGCAGGTGCGGCGTGGTGGGTCGTCGCGCTCGGCCCGCCGCCGCTCGGCCAAGATATCGAATTCTCGAGCAGCGTGGTCGATCGCGAAGGCCGGCTGTTGCGCGCCTACGCGACCAGCGAAGGTCGCTGGCGCTTGCCGGCGACGGCCGCCGACGTCGATCCGCGGTTCTTCGCCGTGCTGTTCGCCTATGAGGACAAGCGCTTCCGCGACCACCATGGCGTCGATCCGTTTGCGCTGTCGCGCGCCGCGTTCCAGCTCGTCAGCTCCGGCCGCATCCGCTCCGGCGGTTCGACGCTGACCATGCAGGTGGCGCGCCTGCTCGAGCCGCGCAGCGAGCGCACCTTCGCGGCAAAGCTGCGCCAGATCGCGCGCGCGATCGAGATCGAGCGGGTGCTGAGCAAGAAGGAGGTGCTCGCGCTCTACCTCGATCTCGCGCCCTACGGTGGCAATATCGAGGGCATCCGCGCCGCCTCGCTTGCTTATTTCGGCAAGGAGCCGCGGCGGCTGACGCTCGGCGAAGCGGCATTGCTGGTGGCGCTGCCGCAATCCCCGGAGCTGCGCCGGCCGGATCGCTTTGCCGCGAATGCGCGCGCCGCCCGCGATCGCGTGCTCGACCGGTTCGCTGCGACCGGCGCGGTGCCGGCCGACGAGATTGCGTTCGCCAAATCCGAGCCGGTGCCGACGGCGCGGCGCCCGATGCCGTTTCTGGCGCCCCATGCTGCCGACCGCGCCGTATTCGAGGCGCCGGACCTAAAGGTGCACCGGCTCACTATCGACGCGGTGCTGCAGAAGAATTTCGAAACTCTCGCCCGCGAGCGCGTCCGCGCGCTGGCCGCAACCCTTGGCCCCGACGTGTCGCTCGCCGTCATCGCCGTCGACAACGCGACCGGCGAGGTGTTGGCCCGCGTCGGTTCCCCGGATTATTTCGATCAGCGCCGTGCCGGCCACGTCGATCTTACCCAAGCGCTGCGCTCGCCCGGCTCGACCCTCAAGCCCTTCATCTATGGCATGGGTTTTGAGGACGGCATCATCAACCCGGAAACGCTGATTGAGGACCGGTCGGTGGCGTACGGCAGCTACGCGCCGAAGGATTTTGACTCGACATTCCAGGGCACCGTGACGGTACGCCGCGCGTTGCAGCAATCGCTCAATGTACCGGCGATCGCGGTGCTCGATGAAGTCGGCGCCAGCCGGCTTACCGCCCAAATCACCCAAGCCGGCGCGACCTTGGCGTTGCCGTCCGGTGAGCCGCCCGGCCTCGCCATTGGTCTCGGCGGCGTCGGCATCCGGCTCTCCGACCTCGTCATGCTCTATGCCGGCATCGCACAGCAGGGCACGACGCTGCCGCTCAACGAGCATTTCGGCGCCGGCGTATCCCAGGCGCGGCGGCTGATGGAGCCGGTCGCGGCTTGGTATGTCGGCAACATCCTGCTCGGCTCGCCGCCGCCGGATAATGGTGTCGCCGGCCGCATCGCGTTCAAGACCGGCACCAGCTACGGCTATCGCGACGCTTGGTCGGTCGGCTTCGACGGCAAGCACACCATCGGCGTGTGGGTCGGCCGCGCCGACGGCGCGCCGGTGCCGGGCCTGGTCGGCCGTGCCGTTGCGGCGCCGATCTTGTTTGACGCCTTTGCGCGGCTCAACGCGCCAATAGTGGCGCTGCCGCACGCGCCCAAGGGCGCGCTGGTGACGTCGAGCGCCAAATTACCGCCGCCGCTGAAATACTTTCATCCGGGCCGCTTGGGCGGCGCAATGTCGCTGGCCTCGCTGCGCATCCTGTTCCCACCCGATGGCGCGCGGCTCGACCCGACGACGACCGACGGCAAGCCGGAGCCGATTCCACTCAAAATCAGCGGCGCCGTCGCACCGCTCACCGTCATGGTCAACGGCGTGCCGGTCGCCGAGCAACCCGGCGCGCTGCTTTTTACGCCTGACGGTCCGGGCTTTTCCCGTATCACGGTGATGGACGGTTCCGGCGCTACGGCGAGCGTCGTCGTCCGCGTCGACGATCGTTCCGAGAGCCACCTGACCGCTTCAGCCGCCATCAAGGCCGCCCGCTGACCGCCGCAGCGCCTTGATAAACATAGCAAATTCCGGACTTTGCCGCGGTCGTAAAACCGGCTAAACGTCTGTTCGACGGGGCGATGGTGGGGACACAGCCGCTGGCATCCGATCGAAGCAGGCCGACATCTAAGCGCTATTGCACGAGCCGTGGCCGTTCGGCTCCAGATCTCCAGTAGACGCCGCAGGGGACACACGCCGTGAGTACGACCTTCGCCGACACATCCGCGGGCAAAGAGCGCGCCGTCCGCATCATGAAATACGTGTCGCGGCGCATCCTGTTCCCGCTGTGCGTCCTGGCGCCGTTCGCCTATTTCTTCCCGAAAATTGCGATCCTCTATGCGGCATGCGGCATCTACGACGTCACCCGCAACACCAAGCTCGAAGTATCGACGCTGCGCCGTTATTTCATCGGCAACGGCTTCTTCACCTGGGTGCTGTCGCCGTTCAACAGCCTGCTCGACCTGTTGTCGCTGCCCTATGTCAACAAGGGCGTCTACAAGCTTGATGACCTGCCGCCGGCCTACCGGGACGAAGTCAAGCGACTGCTGCAGGCTGCCAGGGACGCGGACCTCGTCGCCGTGCTGGAGCGGGCGGCGCAGGAGCACCCGCGCACCATGGTGTTCTTCCGCTGGTACGGCATTGATCAGTCGCGATTCCAGAACGTGACCGCGTTCGACCAGCCGTGGCGCTATATCCAGACCATCGGGGTCTCGGTCTTCAACAAGAAGGTCTCGACCTCCAAGCACTTCGGCTATCTGCGCGCGTCGCTGCGCATTCTGTATAACCTCAATGACATGAACGACCACTCCGCCTACATCGTGGTCGGCGACAAGATCAGTTATTGGCGTGAAGAGAAGCTGTTCATTTTCGATGACACGCTGTTGCATCAGTCGTTCAATGAGACCGAGCAGGCGCGCTATTGTCTATTCGTTGATATGATCCGTCCGACGCCGTTTCCGGACATCATGCGGGCGGTCATCGCCGGCGTGCGTGTGCTGACGCAAAGCGTCAAATTCATCTATTATAAGAACTGGCACGTGATCGAGCGATAGGATCGCACAAGCTGCGATCCGTCGCCGCTTGATGCATCTGGCGCATTACGCAGGAACGGTATGACCACCACCGGCAGTGCGGCGCCGCGACCCTACTGGCCGGCCAACGGCCTCGGCGCGCTGTTCGATTTTGCCGCGGTATCGCACCGGCGGGCGGCAGCACTGCTGGTCCTCGTCTCGCTTCTCATGTTCCTGCCCGGATTTTTCTACATCCCGCCGGTCGATCGCGACGAAGCCTATTTCGCGCAAGCTACCAAGCAGATGATCGAGACCGGTGACTATGTCGACATCCGCTACCAGGACGACGTGCGCTATCGAAAGCCGGTCGGCATCTACTGGCTGCAGGCCGCCGTAGTGAACACCGCCGAATATTTGCGCTTTCCTGAGGCGCGCACCACGATCTGGCTTTATCGCATACCGTCGCTCGTCGGCGCCATCGGCGCCGTGCTGACCACATACTGGTGTGCGCTGGCCTTCGTCGGCCGGCGCGCCGCCACGTTGGCAGCGCTGATGATGGCGGTCTCGACCATTCTCGGCACCGAGGCGCGGCTCGCCAAGACCGACGCCGTGCTGCTGTTCACGATCGTCGCCGCCATGGGCATATTGGCGCGCGCCTATTTGCGGCCGCGCGACAGCGCCGCGCCGATGGAGCCGCTGTCGTGGGGGCAGGCGGCGGTCTTCTGGACCGCGCTCGCCGCCGGCATTTTGGTCAAAGGCCCGGTCAACCTGCTGATCGTCGGTCTTGCCGCGCTATTGCTGTCGATCCTCGAGCGATCGGGTCGCTGGCTGTTTGCGTTGCGTCCGTTTGCCGGAATCATCTGGCTGTTCCTCATCGTGCTGCCGTGGTTCGTCGCGATCTATCTGCGCGCCGGCAGCGCCTTCTTTGCCGATTCCGTCGGCCACGACATGCTCGGCAAGCTTGCCGGCGCTCAGGAAACCCACGGAGCGCCGCCCGGAACGTATTTCGTCATTTTCTTCGCTACCTTCTATCCCGCCTCGATCCTCGCCGGACTGGCGGCCCCAGCGGTTTGGCGGATGCGGCGCGAGCCCGCAGCGCGTTTTTTGCTCGCCTGGCTGGTGCCGTCGTGGCTCATCTTCGAGTTGGTCGTCACCAAGCTCCCACACTACGTGCTGCCGCTCTATCCGGCGATCGCCATCCTCATTGCCGGGGCCGTCGAGACCGACGTGCTGTCACGCCGCCGTTGGCTGGTGTGGGGCGCGGCGTGGTGGTTCGTCGCGCCGATCCTGATCAGCCTCGCAATCGTGATCGTTTCCGTGATGGTCGCGCGGGATCTGGCGCTGCCGGCCTGGCCGTTCCTCGCCGGCGCCATCATTTGCGGCCTGTTCGCCTGGCAGCTTTACGATGAAGACGGCGCCGAGCGTTCGTTCCTGCGTGCCTCAGCGGGCATGGCGCTGATCGCATTTGCGTTCTACGCGTTGATGGTACCGTGGTTCACGCCGGCCTTTCCCAGCGTGGCGCTGGCCTCGATACTGCGCAACGCGCATTGCGTTCATCCGGTGGCGGCGAGCGCCGGCTACGAGGAGCCGAGCCTCGTGTTTCTTGCCGGCACCGACACCCGCATGACGGACGCGTCCGGTGCCGCCGATTTCCTTGGCGGCGGCGCCTGTCGCTTCGCTTTCGTCGACGCGCGCCAGGAGCGCGCCTTTGCGCTGCGGGCCGATGCCGTCGGCTTGCGCTACGATCGCGGACCGCGCATCGAGGCCTTTAACATCAGCAACGGCAAGCCGCTTACCATCGCCGTGTTTTCGTCGGCGGCTGCACCGTGAGCGGCATTGTCACGTGCCTCGACACGCTCGCGCGCTGGATCGGGGTTCTGCTGCGGCCGCCGCGGACGCGCCTAGCGCCGCCGTCGGGCGTGGCGATCAGCGCGGTTGTCGTCACGCTCGCGGCCACGATCGACAGCATGTTTCTGTTTGACCGCGCGGCGAGCGCATGGGCGCGCGGCCTGCCGCAATGGTTCGAGGACATTTTCGAGCGGATCACCGATTTGGGCCTGTCCGGTTGGTTTCTGTTTCCGTTCGGCTTCGTCCTGCTGTGTCTTGCCGCGGCAACGTCGCCGCTGCTGTCGCGCATGACGCAGGGCGTGCTGGCGGCACTGGCGGTCCGGTTCGGCTTTCTGTTTCTGGCTATCGGCCTGCCTGGCCTGTTCGTCACCATCGTCAAGCGCCTGATCGGCCGGGCGCGGCCTTATGTCGACAGCCACGACAATCCATTCACCTATCGGCCGTTCGTCTGGCGGCCGGAATACGCCAGCATGCCGTCGGGACACGTGACCACGGCGGCCGCCGCCGCGATTGCGATCGGCGCGATCTGGCCGAAGAGCCGCGCTGTGATGTGGCTCTATGCGCTCATCATCATGTTCAGCCGTGTCGCCGTGCGGGCGCATCATCCAAGCGACGTCATTGCCGCCGCGCTGGTCGGGATCGTCGGCGCGCTCTTGGTGCGGCGCTGGTTTGCGGCGCGGCGCTTGGGATTCGTGGCGGCCGACCGGCGAGCTTATGCCGGGCCATCGTGGCGCCGCGTCACGGCTGCGGCTGCGGCAATACTGCAGCTCGGGGGCAGGGACAAAAAGCTTGAAACTCCGACGGATTGAACCTGCTCGGGATGGGCTTTAGAAGCTTTCGCCATGGCTTCCAGCAACGGGCTCGATCCCGCAATATCCGTGGTCGTGCCGGTGCGTAACGAGGCCGGCAACATTGCGCCGCTCGTCGCCGAGATCGCCGCGGCATTGGCCGGCCGTGCCTTCGAGATCGTCTATGTCAACGACGGTTCGCGGGACGGCACGGCTGACGAATTGCGTGGCTTGATGGCGCAGCATCCATGGCTGCGGCAAATTCGCCACGCACAATCCTGCGGCCAGTCGGCGGCGATCCGCAGCGGCGTGGCTGCCGCGCATGCCCCGCTGGTGGTCACGCTCGACGGCGACGGTCAGAACGATCCGGCTTACCTGCCGGCGTTGATCGCAGCGCTCGAAGCCGGCGCGCCGCGGCTTGGCTTGGTCGCCGGCCAGCGCATCGGGCGCAAGAGCTCCGCCTTCAAGAAATTGCAGTCGCGCATCGCCAACGGCGTGCGCAGTACAGTGCTGCGGGATGGCACGCGCGACACCGGCTGTGGTCTGAAGGCGTTTCGTCGCGATGTGTTCCTGGCGCTGCCGTATTTCGATGGCCTGCATCGCTTTCTGCCGGCGCTGGTGCGGCGCGAGGGATTCGATATCGGCTATGTCGACGTGCTCGACCGGCCGCGTCGGCATGGCACATCGAACTACGGCTTCTTCGACCGGCTCGGGGTCGGCATTCTCGATCTCGCCGGAGTGTGGTGGCTCGTTCGGCGCAAGAAGCGCGTGCCGCAAGCGGAAGAGGTGACCCTTGCTCGTTGATCTGTCCCGCGCCGTCGGCGCCTATCTGATGGACGTGTTCGTCACCAAGCTCGATTGGTGGGTGCTGCTGGGCTTTGTCGCCCAGGGCCTCTTCACCATGCGCTTTCTGGTGCAGTGGATCGCATCGGAACGGGCAGGGCGCAGCATCATTCCGCTTGGTTTCTGGTATTTCTCCATTGCCGGCGGTGCGCTGTTGCTGGCTTATGCGCTCTACCGCAAGGACCCGGTATTCATCGCCGGCCAGGCGTTCGGCGTCTTCGTGTATCTACGCAACCTTTATTTCGTGCTGCGCGAGCGCAGGACCGCGACCGCGTGAGGTTTACGAATTCGCCGCCAGCGCGGCAAAGCCGCGTTCGAGATCGGCAATCAAATCGTCGACCGCTTCGAGCCCGATATGGAAGCGCACGGTCGGACCGCCTGGCTGCCATTCCGTCGCGGTCCGAATCGGCGTGCAGTCGAACGGAATGGCGAGGCTCTCATAGCCGCCCCACGACGCGCCGATGCCGAACAATTGCAGCGTGTCGATGAAGGCGTAATAAGCCTTCTGGGGCACCGGTTTAAGAACCATCGAGAACAATCCCGACGCACCCTTGAAGTCGCGTTTCCATAACGCGTGGCCGGGATGGCTTTCCAGCGCCGGGTGCAACATGCGCAAAACTTCTGGTCTTTGCTCGAGCCAGCGTGCGATGGCGACGCCGGATGCGTAATGGCGATCGAGCCGCACCGCCATAGTGCGCAAGCCGCGGAGGCCGAGATAGACGTCGTCGGGACCTTCGCACAATCCGCTCAGCCGCGCGGTCTGCTTCAACTTCGCCACCGTCGCTTCGTTGGCCGAGACCGTACCGAGCATCACATCGGAGTGGCCGCCGATATATTTGGTGCCGGCCTGAATCGACAGATCGACGCCGTGGTCGAGCGGCCGGTAATAGAGCGGCGTCGCCCAGGTATTGTCCATGAGCACGGCCGCACCCTTGTCGTGAGCGACCGCCGCAATTGCAGTGACGTCTTGCATTTCGAAGCTGAGCGATCCCGGCGACTCGACGAAGACGGCGCGAGTGTTGGGCCGAAAATGCTCGGCGATGCCGCTGCCGATCAGCGGATCGAAATAGCTCGCGGTAACCCCGAACCGCTTGAGGATTCCCTCGCAGTAATTGCGTGTCGGGCCATAGGCGCTGTCGGTGACCAGCACATGGTCGCCTGCTTGCAGGACCGACAGAAGCGCAGTCGAAATCGCCGCCAGTCCCGACGGCAACAACGACACGCCGGCGCAATTCGGTCCTTCCAGCTCCTGCAGCGCCAGCTCCAGCGCCTCGGTGGTCGGCGTGCCGCGCCGGCCGTATTGGTAGCGCGCGCGGTGAGCCAGGAAGTCCTCGGCGCTCGGATAGAGCACCGTCGAGGCGTGA
>JASHQO010000301.1 GCA_030039105.1 Xanthobacteraceae bacterium | reverse complement strand
GTCGCCGCGTCCGGGGATGTCGCCATGTACGTCTACGACGCATTCGACCGCACGCTGGTCGCCGAGCGCGTCGCGGAATTTCGCGATCAGGTGGCGCGCCGGCTGTCCGGCGAGTTGACCGAGGAGGAATTCAAGCCGCTGCGGCTGATGAACGGCGTCTATCTGCAGCTACACGCCTACATGCTGCGGATCGCCATACCCTACGGCACGCTGTCGTCGAAGCAGCTACGCATGCTGGCGCACGTAGCGCGCCGCTACGATCGCGGCTACGGCCACTTCACCACGCGCCAGAACATCCAGTTCCACTGGATCAAGCTCGAGGAGCTGCCGCAGGCGATGGCCGACCTCGCCAGCGTCGGCATGCACGGCATGCAGACCAGCGGCAACAACGTGCGCAACATCACCACCGACCAGTGGGCCGGCGTCGCGCCCGACGAGATCGAGGACCCGCGGGTGTGGGCCGAGGTGATCCGCCAGCACGTCACCTTGCATCCCGAATTCTCGTTCATGCCGCGCAAGTTCAAGATTGCGGTCGGCACCTCGGCCCACGACCGCGCGGCGTTGCGCATCCACGACATGGCGCTGCGCATGCATCGCAACAGCGCGGGCGAGACCGGCTTCGAGGTCATGGTCGGCGGCGGACTTGGCCGCACGCCGTATCTGGCGCAGACTATCAAGCCGTTTCTCAAGCAGCGCGACGTGCTGAGCTACGTCGAAGCGGTGCTGCGCACCTACAACCAGTTCGGCCGCCGCGACAATATCTGGAAGGCACGCATCAAGATTCTGGTGCACGACCTCGGCGCCGAGGCTTTGGCCAAGGAAGTCGATGCCGAATGGCAAACCGTCAAGGACGGCGCGCTCGAGCTCGATCCGGCCGTGGTGAACGAGATTGCAAGCCGTTTCGTCTATCCGCGCTACGAGCGCCTCGACGACTCGCCGCCGGCGCTCGCCGCGGCGCGGCGCGCCGATCGCGCGTTCGATATCTGGATGGGCAACTCCGTCGCCAACCACAAGCAGCCGGGCTACGCCATCGTGACGCTGTCGCTCAAGCCGGAAGGCGGCACGCCGGGCGATTGCACCGCGGTGCAGATGGACGCCATCGCGGATCTCGCCGACCGCTACTCGTTCGGCGAGATCCGCGTCGGTCACGAGCAGAACATGGTGCTGCCCCACGTCGCCCAGCGCGACCTGCCGGCGCTGCATCGCGCGCTCGACGAGATCGGCGTCGCCACGGCGAATGTCGGGCTCGTCTCCGACATCATCTCGTGCCCGGGGCTCGACTATTGCAGCCTCGCCAATGCGCGCTCGATCCCGATCGCCCAGGAGCTGACGCGGCGTTTCCGCGACCACGATCTCGCCCGCGATCTCGGCCGCCTGCACATCAACATTTCCGGCTGCATCAATGCCTGCGGCCATCACCACGTCGGCCATATCGGCATTCTCGGCGTCGAGAAGAACGGCGAGGAGTTCTACCAGATCACGCTCGGCGGCAAGGCCGACGAGAACGCCACGCTCGGCGCGCTGATCGGGCCGGCGGTGCCCTATGCCCAGGTCGCCGACGTGGTCGAGGACATCGCTGCGGCCTATCTCGAGCTGCGGCAGCGGCCGGATGAACTGTTCATCGACACGCTCAAGCGCACCGGCATCGAGCCATTCAGGGAACGCGTCTATGCCGCTCGTTGAAAACGGCCAGATCGTCGAGGACCGTTACATCCGCGTCGCCGACGACGAGGCGGTGCCGGACCGCGCGCCGGTCATCGTCTCGGCGAAGCGCTTTTTGGCCGAAGCCGACGCACTGACCCGCCGCGACGGCTCGCTCGGCGTCGCTTGGCCGAACGACCGGCGCGTCGCCGAGCTGAAACCCTGGCTCGGCCACCTCACGCTGGTCGCGCTGAATTTCCCGAAATTCCGTGACGGCCGCGGCTATAGCCAGGCCCGGCTCTTACGCGAGACGTATGGCTTCCGCGGCACGCTGCGCGCCACCGGCGATGTGCTGCGCGACCAGTTCCATTTCCTGGTGCGCGCCGGCTTCGATTCCTTCGAGGTGAAGAAGCCGGCCGACGCCAAGGTTTTCGCCGAAGTCTTGGCGCGCTTCAGCGTCTACTATCAGCCCGGCGCCGACGGGCGCGTCTCGGCATTGCGGCGGCGCCTGCAGAAGCGGGCGGATACGCCGAAGACCTGCGAGACCGTTTAGCGGCGTCGGCCGTCACTGCAAGCGAAGCATCCAGCGCTGCGGCGGCGCCGTCCGGATTGCTTCGTCGCGGAGCCTGTCGTCGGGCCGCGCGATCTCGCGCGGGCCCGTTGGCTCCCCGCAATGACGGGTCACTAGCTCACGTCGTGGCTAAGCTGGTATGCTCGCGCCAGCAAAAGCGAGGACGAAATGACTCCTGTCGTTGCAGTGATCGCGCCCGGCATGATGGGCGCCGGCGTCGGCAAGCGGCTCGCCGATAACGGCGTCAAGGTGCTGACCTCGCTCAAAGGCCGCAGCGAAGAGACGGCGGCGCGGGCCAAGGCGGCCGGCATGGCGGCAGCGAGCGACGAGGAGATCGCGGGTTGCGACTTCATCCTCTCCATTCTGCCGCCGGGCGACGCGGTGGCGCTCGCCGAGCGCTTCCAGCCGACGCTGAAGGCGAGCAACGCCAAGCCGGTTTACGTCGATTGCAACGCCATCAATCCGCGGACGGTCGACAAGGTCGCCGCGGTGATTGCGCCGACCGATTGTCCGTTCGTGGATTCCGGCATCATCGGCTCGCCGCCGACCCCGCAAGCCGCGGGCGAGGACAAGATCAAGGGCAGTCCGCGCTTTTATGCGTCCGGCCCGGCAGCGCCGCGCTTCGCCGCGT
Source organism: Xanthobacteraceae bacterium (assembly GCA_030039105.1). Lineage (GTDB taxonomy): Bacteria > Pseudomonadota > Alphaproteobacteria > Rhizobiales > Xanthobacteraceae > BOG-931. Next base: position 12,551 of record JASHQO010000301.1, on the reverse strand, counting down.
TGCGCGACTACGGCCTCGACGTGCGCCTGCTCGGCGGCGCGCTCAGCACCGCGTCGGCGCTGAAAATGTCCTATGCGGGCATCACCAAGGGCACCCAGGCGATCGGCGCCGCCATGATGCTTGCGGCGTCGCGCGCCGGCACCGCCGACGATCTGTTCAAGGAGCTCAGCTCGAGCCAGAAGGAGATGTTCGCCTGGTTCAAGCGCGGGCTGTCGCTGATGCCGCCCAAGGCCTACCGCTGGATCGCCGAGATGCACGAGATCGCCGGCTTCGTCGGCGACGATCCCGCCGCCAAGGAGCTCTACGAAGGCGCGGCGCATTTTTATGAGCGCATCGCCGAGGATTTCGACGGCGACAAGAACGACGTCGCCGCCCTGGGCTCGTTTCTGGGCAAGACGCCGCCCGGCGCCTGACGATCTTCGCTCAGGGTCATCCCGCTCTAGCGATTGAGCCAGCGCCGCGCGAAGCCGAGCAGCCCTTGCGGCAAGAGAATGATTATGGCGATGAACACGGCGCCGAGCGGAATCAGGTACGGAAACTGATCGCCGAACAGCCGCGCCAATAGCTCGCGGGCGAGCTGGAAGAAGCCGGCGCCGACGATCGGGCCGACCAGGGTGCCGATGCCGCCGATGACGTTGTAGATGACGGTGTCGCCGGAGGTCAGGAAGAACACGAAGTCGGGCGCGGCGAACTGGTTCTGCACGGCATAGAGCACGCCGGCGAGCCCGGCGAACAGGCCGGACAGCATCACCGACACGATCTTGTAGCGCTCAACCGGATAGCCGATCGCCCGCGTGCGCGGCTCGTTCTCGCGGATCGATTGCAGCACCATGCCAAACGGCGATCGTGTCAGCCGGCGCAAGATCAGATAGGACGCCGTCACCACCGCCAGCACGAACCAGTGCATGGTGGTCGAGGTGAAGCGGGCGTCGTAGAGGAACGGGATGGTCAGGTGAGGGCGGGTGAAGATCAGGCCGTTCTCGCCGCCGGTCACGGTGGTCCAGGTGAAGATGATGACGTAGAAGATCTGGCTGAAGATCAGCGTGGTGATGGCAAAATAGATGTCGCGCAGGCGGGTCGAGAAATAGGCGACGAACAGCGCCGCGCCGGCGGCAGCGGCAAGGCCGCACAGGGTAGCGAGCCACAGACTTTTGCTCAACGCTATGAGCGAGCCGGCCGCACCATACATGCCGAGCCCGAAGAAAGCGGAATGGCCGAACGAGATCATGCCGGTATAGCCGATCAACAAATCGGACGACATGGCGAGCAAGCCCCAGATCAGCACCTCGGTAAGGAAGCGGCGCCAGAATTCCGGCAGGATGAGCGGCGCTACGATCAGGATCGCCATGACCACGGCGAAGCCGATCCAGAACACGGTGGTGTGGCCGAGCTTCGCGTTGCCGACCGGGATCGTCTTTTCGAGTGGCGCGGCGGTCATTTGGATGTCGAAACGAACAGGCCGGTGGGACGGAACAACAGGGTGAGGATCAGCACCACGAAGGACACGATCACCGCTTGCGACGGGTCGAGCCAGACCGAGGAGTAGGCCTCGAGCAGGCTGATGAAGATCGCGGCGACGATCGAGCCGGCGAGATTACCCATGCCGCCGACTACGACGACGATGAAGGCTTTCAGGATCCAGTCGAGCCCCATGGTGTGGCTGACGCCGACCATCGGCGCGAATAGCACGCCGCTCGCGCCCGCCATGGCGGCGCCGATGGCGAATACGCCGGTGAATACCCACGGCACCGGAATGCCCATGGCCTGTGCCATGATGCGATCCTGGGCGGTGGCACGGATCCAGACGCCGAACTTGCCGTATTTCAGGAACAGGTAGAAGCCGGCGATGATGGCGGCGGACAGCACCGCGATCAGGATGCGGTACCAGGGATACTGCAGATAGAACAGCGTGAAGTAGCGGTCCACCGGCTCCGGAATCTTGCGCACCACCGGCCCGAACTGCCACAGCGCGTAATTCTGCAGCACCAGCGAAATGCCGAAGGTGACCAGGATGGTGTTGAGCGGATCGCGCCCGATCAGCGGCCGTAACGTCACGATCTGCATCGCAGCGCCCAGGATGGCGATGATCAGCGACGCGCCGATCAGCGCCAGCCAGAAGCTGCCGGTGGTCACGAAGATGACGAAGCCGAGATAGGCGCCGAGCATGAACAATTCGCCGTGGGCGAAGTTGACCACGTCCATGATGCCGAAGATCAGCGTCAGCCCCGACGCGATCAACGCCAGGATCATGCCGGTGACGACGCCGTTCACCGTCTGAATGAACAGCAGGTCGAACGGAATGGCATGGAAGAGCTGGCTGACCGCGTGCATGACTCACACACCCAGATATTGCTTGATCAGCGGATCATGGACGTTGATCTCGCTTGCCGCGCAATGGTGGCGCACGCTGCCCTTTTCCATGAGATAAACGCGCTCGCTCGCCGCCAGGGTCAGCGGCACGTTCTGCTCGACCAGCAGAATGGCGACGCCTTCGTTGTGCAGCACGTCGATGATCTGGCCGATCTGCGAAACCATGCGCGGCATCAAACCTTCGGTCGGCTCGTCGAGCAGGATGATCTTCGGCTCGAGCATCATGGCGCGCGCGATGGCGAGCATCTGCTGCTCGCCGCCCGACAGCGTGCCGCCGGCCTGATTGCGCCGCTCGGCGAGGATCGGGAAATTGGTGAATGCCTTGTCGAGCAGCGCCTTGCGTCTGCCCTCGGTGACGCCGTAGCGGTCAAGCCCGGTACGCAGGTTTTCCATCACCGTGAGGGCGCGAAAGATGCGGCGATCTTCCGGCACGTAGCCGATGCCGAGGCGGGCGAGCTTATGCGGCGGCAGCCCGGTAATGGCGTTGCCCTCGAGCATCACGGTGCCGTGGCTCGGCCGCACCAGGCCCATGATGGTCTTCAAGGTCGTGCTCTTGCCGACGCCGTTGCGGCCGAGCAGGCCGACGACCTCGCCGGGCAAAACCTTGAGCGACACGCCATGCAGGATGTGGCTCTTGCCGTAATAGGTGTGGATGTCGTCGACCCGGACGAGCGGCTCGGCGCCATCGGCTACGGCGGGTGCGGCAGTGCTCATGTCTTCAGATAGACCTCGAGCACTTTGGGGTTCTGTTGGATCTCTTCCGGCGTGCCTTCGGCAAGGACCCTGCCGTAGTGCAGCACGGTGATGCGGTCGCACAGCCCCATCACCACCGCCATGTCGTGCTCGACGATCAGGATGCTGAGGTTTTCGGCGATGCGCTGCACCAGCTCCATGGTCTCGTTGGTCTCGACCTGGCTCATGCCCGCAGTCGGCTCGTCGAGGCAAAGCAGTTTCGGCTCGGTCGCGAGCGCAATGCCGATCTCGAGATTGCGCTGCTGGCCGTGGGACAGGTTGGAGGCGAGCTCGTGGGCCTTGTCGAGCAGCCCGACGGCGGTCAGCGCCACTTCCGCCTTGCCGTTGATGTCGGCGAACGCGTCGTGGTGCGAGACCATGTTCCAGGCGTGGCGGCGCGATTGCGCCGCGATGCGCACGTTCTCGAATGCGGTGGCGTTCGGCAGGATGTTGGTGATCTGGTAGGAGCGGGCGATGCCTTTCTGCGAGATCATGTTGGAGCGCAGCCCCGTGATCTCCTCGCCGTCGAAGACGATGCGGCCGGAGGTCGGCCGCAGCACGCCCGTGAGGCAATTGAAGAACGTGCTCTTGCCGGCGCCGTTCGGTCCGATGATGGCGCGCACTTCGCCGCGCGCCATCTCGACGCTGACCTGCGACAGCGCCGCAAGGCCGCCGAAACGGACGGACAACAGCTCGGTCTTGAGGATAGGGACCGACGCCGCTCCCCGGACATCAGCCGGGGAGCGTATGTCGATCGACGGTTGCGCGCTCACTTACGCCGAGAAATTGCAGGCCGGCGGCGCCATGGTCTTGTCGCCGGGCACCGTCTCTTTGAGGTGATAGGTCCCGCCGCTGACCTCGAAGATGAATTCCTGCGGGAAGGCCTGATGGTCCTCCTTGCGCAGCACCTTGTCGCCTTGCGGGAAATCCTCGCCGGCCTTCATTACCAGCCCCTCAAGCGCTTCGATCAGCTTCATGGTGTCGGCGCGGCCTTGGAATTTCGACTTCTCGATGCCGAGCTTGACGCAGTTGATCGCCTCGTAGTTCGACTGCACGTATTTATCGGGCAGCGGGCCGGACGGGTCGATCTTGAGCAGCCGCGCTTTCGCCTCATCGAAGAATTTGTGGTGATACGGCGTGTCGAGCGGGCCCTGGAACACCGGGATGTAGCGGTTGATGCCGATGAAGCCGTCGATCTTGTTGCCGATGGCGATCAGGTTGGTCGATTCCGAGATCGAGCCGTCGCCGGCGAACTTGTACTTCTTGGTCAGGCCGAGGTCGTAGGCCTGCGTCACCAGCGTGACGCCGTCCTTGCCGAAGAAGATGCCGAACAGGCCGTCGAAATCGCCGGAGATCTTCGACAGGAACGGCGTCATGTCCGGAGTGCCGAGCGGGATGCCGGTGGTGCCGACGATCTCGCCGCCGTTCTTCTTGATCTCGTTGATATAAGCGTCGCGAGTCGACTGGCCCCAGGAATAATCGGTAAAGGCGACGTGCCACTTCTTGCCCATCTTGGTCAGCGTCGGCGCGAACGCGACCGCCTGCGCCGGCGCGTAGTCGTAGGGCCGGAAGCTGTAGCGGTTGCACTTCGAGGTCGTCAGCGTGGTGTCGAGGCAGACGCTGATGATGTTGACGATCTTGGCGTCTTCCCACACCGGCATGCAGGCGAGGCAGATGTTGGAGAGGAAGCCGCCGACATGCAGGTCGATGTTGTCCTCCGACACGAGCTTCTCGGTCTTCTGCCGCGCCACCGCGGGCGAGCTCTCGTCGTCGGCGATCACCAGCTCGATCGGACGGCCGTTGACGCCGCCCGAGCCGTTGATGCGGTCGGCCGCCATCTGCAGGCCGACCACCGCGGTCTTGCCGCCGGCGGCGCCGGGGCCGGAGAGCGGCTGCTCGGAGCCGATCTTGTAGGCTTTCTCGGCGCCGAAGGCTGCGCGCCACGGCGCGGGCACCAGCATCATGGCGCCGATCGCACCGCCGCCCCAGCCGACGATGCTGCGGCGGGTGACTTTGCCGCGGTACCAGATGTCCTCAGCCCATTTCTCTTGTTTCCACTTCTCACTCATCGATAGTCCTCCCACTGGAATTGCGGTGTCAGATGAAAGCTTGCCCCGCGCCGGCCGCGGGCCCCGGTATCGAAAATGGCGACCCTCGCCCAATTCCCTCTCTGGGTTGGCCCGTTGCGGGGCGTTGGGCGGGGAATTTGTGGCGTTAGCAAACGCGATATTGGCGGCAGTTTCAACCGTTTTTGCAAGGCGCTAGCGGCAAGCGTCCGGCCGTTCGGCGCGTAAGATCGTCGCGGCAGCCGGTATGTTTTCGCGGCGACCTGATGATAAAGTGGGCAAGGCTTCTTGACCCGATCGAACAGGAGCGCGCCATGGCCATGGCCACGCTGCGAAACGCGTATGAGCCGCCGCAGACCGGGCTTGCGGCGCGGCAGGCGATCCGGCGCAACAGCCATGCCGGGCCGACCTCCGGGCTCGCGCCCGGCTATGTCCAAGCCAATCTCGCCATCCTGCCGCACGCGCTGGCCGAGGATTTTTTGCGCTTCTGCCAGCTCAATCCAAAACCGTGCCCGCTGATCGGCGTCGGTGCGCCGGGCGATTGGCGCCTGCCGGCCTTGGCCGAAGATCTCGATATCCGCACCGACCTGCCGCGCTATCGGGTCTGGCGCGACGGCAAGGCGGTCGACGAGCCGCACGACCTCTTGCGCTGGTGGCGCGACGATCTCGTCACGTTCGCGATCGGCTGCTCGTTTTCGTTCGAGCAGGCGCTGCTCGAAGGCGGCATCGAGCTGCGCCACATGACCTGCGATTGCACGGTGCCGATGTACCGCACCTCGCTTGCGACGACGGCCGCCGGCCCGTTCAGCGGACCGCTCGTGGTGTCGATGCGGCCGATGACGCCGGCCAATGCGATCCGCGCCGTGCAGATCACCACGCGCTTCCCCTCGGTGCACGGCGCACCGGTGCATCTCGGCAAGCCGGAGCTGATCGGCATCGCCGATATCGCCAAGCCCGACTGGGGCGACGCGGTGCCGATCCACGACGACGAAATCCCGGTGTTCTGGGCCTGCGGGGTGACGCCGCAATCGGTCATCATGGCGGTGCAGCCGGAGTTCTGCATCACCCATTACCCGGGCGCCATGCTGGTGACCGACCGGCGCAACACCGAGTTTGCAATCATGTGATGCGTAGCCCGGATTTCGCTTTCGCTCAATCCGGGCTACAGTAGCCGCGCAATGCTCGTCGACTTCCAGCAACATTACACCCCGCCAGAGCTGCTCAAGGGCAATGCCGATGCCGTCTCGGTCCAGGTCGACCAGGACGGCAATCCGAATTATCTGCTCAATCCGCTGCTCGCCGATCTCAATTCGCATCTGCGCGTGATGGACGCGGCCGGCATCGACGCCGCGGTGCTGAGTTGCGGCGCCGGCTTCGATCAGCCCGACCTCGCGACCTGCCACGAGATCAACGACCGCATGCGCGAAGCCGAGCAGGCGCATCCCGGCCGCTTCATCGGCCTCGCCCACGTGCCGGCGCTCAAGCCCGCCGAGGCTGCGGCGGAATTGAAACGGTGCGCCGTCGAGCTCGGCTTTCCCGGCGTCGTCATTGCTTCCGAGCTGCAGGACCAGCCGCTCGACGCCGAAGCGCTGCGGCCGTTCTGGAGAGCCTGCGCCGATCTCGGCCTCTACGTCTTCATTCATCCGCTGCCGCGCGTCATCCGCTGGGGCCACATGGGCGCCGACGATCTCGGCCGCATGCTCGGCTGGGAATTTTCGTTGATGACGGCGACGGTGCGCATCATCAATTCCGGGCTGCTCGATGAATTGCCGACGTTGAAAATCCAGTTCTCGCACTTCTCCGGCGGCATCGGCCGCTATCTCGGCCGCGTCCGCGGCTTTCAGCAGCGCGACAAATGGGGCACGGCAAAGCTCGCCCGCCACGGCCGCCGGCCGCCACGGCGGTTCGACTATTATCTCGATCATCGCCTGTATTACGACATCGCCGGCTGGGCCGGGCCCGATCACGCCGCCGAATGGGGTGCCGACTGGGTGCGCTTCGGCCTCGACGAGTTGGCATTCTCGCAGCTCGTGTTCGCCACCGATTATCCGCAAGCGGTGCGCGAGGCGAGCGAAGTGGCGGCCTATGTCGAGGCGGTGCGCGGGCTCGGCGGCAACGGCCGCGCGCTCGCCGCCGGCGTCAATGCCGAAAAGCTCATCCCCGACCTTGATGCGCGTCTCGCCAAACGCGCGCCCGCCGCCAAGGTGCGCGCATGAACGACAAGCCCGCGGCCGACGCCGCCAAAAGCTTCGACCCGGCCGCCCACGGCTGGGACATCGTTAGCAACACGCCGTTCGGCGATCTGGTCGGGCCGATCTGGAAGCGCGAGACGCCCGAGCTGCGCTGGGGATTCGTGGTCGGGCCGAAACATCTCAACCGCTCGGGCAATCTGCACGGCGGCATGCTGATGACGTTCGCCGATCAGTCGATGGCGATGACGGCGCGGGCGGCCACCAAGGTCAAACGCCACGCCACCATCGAGCTCAATACCCAGTTCATCGGCGCGGTGAAGCTCGGCCAGTTCGTCGAAGCCCGGGCCGAAGTCGTGCGCGCGACCCGCTCGGTCATCTTCATGGCGGTGAAGATGTATGTCGAAGGCCGCGTCGTGGTGTCGGCCAACGGCATTTGGAAGGTTTTGGAGGAATGATTTCCCGGTCCACAAGGGCGAGGGCTTTATTGCCGATACTGCTGCAAGCCGCCGCCCTTCATCACCGAGCCGGGCAGCGGATGGCCGACGACGTCTTCGGCGAGCTTGGCGCATTCGATCAGCGCATCGAGATCGATGCCGGTCTCGATGCCGATCTCGTTGCACATGAACACCAGGTCCTCGGTGCAGACGTTGCCGGCGGCGCCCTTGTGGCCGGCGAACGGACAGCCGCCGAGGCCGGCGACCGAGGAATCGAAGCGCGTCACACCCATTTCCAGGCCCGCATAGGCATTGGCGATTGCCATGCCGCGGGTGTCGTGCAGGTGTAACGCGAAGTCGACATCGGGCCAGCGCTGGCGCAGCGCGCCGACGACGCGCTTGATGGCGAGCGGCGTCGCCCAGGCCATGGTGTCGGCGAGCGTGATGTAGGTCAGCTTGACGCCATGCTCCTTGGCGACGTCGAGGATCTGGCCGACCAGCGACACCACGCGTGCAACCGGCACGTCGCCTTCGAAATTGCAGCCGAACGCCGCCATGATGCTGCCGCGCTCCACCGGCACGCCGGCCGCCTTGTACATGTCGACGATCGCATGCTGGCCGGCGAGTTGCTGCGCAAGGTTGCGGTTCTGGTTGCGCATCAGGAATTTTTCCGATGCGGCGAGCTGGATCGTGCCCTTGAGCGTCAGCCGCTTCTCGCGCAGCGCCCGCTCGAAGCCTTTGTCGTTGAGCCACAGCGCGGTGTAGGCGACCTCGGTATTGGGCGTGATGCCGTGCACCACGTCTTCGGCGTCGGCCATGCCCGGCACCGCCTTCGGATTGACGAACGACACGATCTGGATCTGGTCGATGCCGGTGTGGGACAGCGCGTCGATCAGCGCGACCTTGCGCGCCGTCGCAATTGCGCCCTTCTCGAACTGAAAGCCCTCGCGCGGGCCTTCCTCGGAAATGTGGATGCGTTTCGGCAGGTCGCTCATTCCTTGACTCCAACGTGGCGCGCCGCCGTGGCGGCGACGATATGATGGTTGTTCAGCGTTTCGATCTCGGCCTGTGTCAGGCCGAGCTCGGCCAGAATCTCGGCGGTATGCTCGCCGATCGCCGGCGCCTGGCGGCGCAGCTTGATATCGTGGGCGCCGATCTCGACCGGAAGGCGCGGCAGTCTTGTCCGCTTGCCGTCGGGCAATGCGACGTCGAGCATGCGGCCGCCGGCATTGAGCTGCGGGTCATCGAACAGATCGCCGGGCTTGGCAACCGGGGCGAACGGAATGTCGATGCGATCGAACAGCTCGGTCAGCTCGGCGAGCGTGTGGCGGGCGACGATCTCGCCGACCAGCGGCCGCAGCACCGGGCGGGCGCGGACGCGATCCTCGTTGGTCTTGTAGGCCGGGTTGCGCAAAAGCTCCGCCCGCTCGAAATGCTCGCAAAAGCGCCGCCACTGCCGGTCGCTGGTCAGCCCAACGAAAATCTGCTCGCCGTCCTTGGTCGTGAACGGATCGTAGATCGCCCAGGCGCCTTCGCGCGCCGGCATCGGCGGCGGCGCCCGCCCGGTCGCCGTCTGCCCGGCCATGTGCTGCGCCATCAAGAACGCGGTGCATTCGAACAGCGCCGATTTGATCATTTGGCCGCGGCCGGTGTGCTCGCGCTCGCGCAGCGCCGCCTGGATGCCGATCACCGCGAACATGCCGCCCATGATGTCGACCACCGACGAGCCGGCGCGCAGCGGCTGGCCGGGCGGCCCGGTCATGTAGGCGAGCCCGGCCATGTACTGCACCACCTCGTCGAGCGCCGGCCGGTGCTCGTACGGTCCGCTCAAAAAACCCTTCAGCGCGCAATAGATGATCCGCGGATTGATCCTCGACAGATCGTCGTAGCCGCAATGCAGGCGGTCCATGGTGCCGGGCGCGTAATTTTCGATCACCGCGTCCGCGGTCGCCGCGAGGCGATGCAGCAGCGCGAGGCCCTCCTTGGATTTGAGGTCGATGGCAAGGCTGCGCTTGTTGCGGTTGAAGGCGGGAAAGAAGCCGGCGGCAAAGCCGACCAGGCGGCGCGTCGAATCGCCGTCCGCGGGCTCGACCTTGATGACGTCGGCGCCGAGGTCGGCGAGGATCAACCCGGCGGTCGGCCCCATGATGGCGTGGCAGAATTCGAGCACGCGCACGCCGGCGAGCGGCAGCGCGTCTGGGGAAGGGGCATCGGTCATCGCCACCGTTTTAGCCGTCCCGGGCGGGGCTTGTCCCGCGGAAACCTGCGGGCGGTCTCCACCCGATGGTTCGGCCTGTTCCGAAGCGGTTTGCCGTGACGGCGCGGAGCCAAAGCGGTTACGCCGTGTTGCATCGACAGCACGCGCAAAGGAGTTGTACCCATGCTCGACTATACGGGACTGCGAAACGGCCTGGTGGTGACAGCGTTCTGGAAAGCCAAGCCGGACGAAATCGAGGCGGTGGCCGCGATCCTGCGGCGCTTCATGCCACAAGCGCAGCAAGAGCCAGGCGTTCGCGCCTTCATGATCCACCAGTCGAAGTCGGAACCGTCCGAATTCTTCTTCTACGAGGTCTTCGCGAACGAAGACGCGTTCGCGTCGCATCAGCAGACGCCGCACTTCAAGGCGCTCATCGCCGGCGAGGCGCTGCCCAAGCTGGTCAAGCGCGAGCGCGCCCAATACGCGCCGCTCTGAGCTCGCGGGTTGTCCCGGCCATCCACGACTGTGCTATCCCAGACCGTCATAAAGTCGTGGATGCCCGCGACGAGCGCGGGCATGACGGACGGGGAGCAAACCATGAAGAAGTCATTCGTCGGCGCCGCGCGCACGGCCCATCGCGCCTATTCGCCGGTGGTCGTCACCGAAGGGACCGGCAAAATCCTCTGGATCGCCGGCCATCCCGGCGCCGTGGACGACGGCGGCAAGTCGCTCGCCGGCGACTTCGACGCGCAATGCCGGCAGACCTTCCGCAACATCGAGAAGACGCTCGCCGAGGCCGGCGCCAAGCTGTCCGACCTCGTCACCATGACGGTGTTCCTGATCGACGCGCGCCACACCACGCGCATGACCGAGCTGCGCAGCGAAATCTTCGGCAAGGATTTTCCCGCCAGCGCCGCCATCACCGTCGCCGGCTTCGCCCAGCCGGCGATGATGATCGAGATTCAATGCGTGGCGGTGGTGCCCGAATAAGCGAAGAGCGATCCGCGGTTCGATTGTGCGTGCAACAACATCAACAGTTCACCGATGCCGATGGCCTGAACCACTGTTTGTTCTCAAGCCCGCCGATCACGAGAAAGGAGATTGTAACTAAGCCAGGTTTTTTAGGGCGTTTTCGCCCGTGCCCCTTGGATCGCCCGCCACAGCACCTCCGGCGTCGCTGGCATCTCGACGTGCTTGATGCCGAGCACCGAGAGCGCGTCGACCAAAGCGTTGGCGACCGCCGGCATGGCGCCGACGCAGCCGGCTTCGCCGGCGCCTTTGACGCCGAGCGGATTGGTCTTGGTCGGCACCGGATTGGAGTCGACGTGGAAGGCGGTGAGGTCCGACGCCCGCGGCATGGCGTAATCCATGAACGAGCCGGTGAGGATTTGGCCCTGCTCGTCGAACTTGATGTCTTCCATCAGGATCTGGCCGACGCCCATGGCGATGCCGCCGTCGACCTGGCCGTGGAGCAATAGCGGATTGATCACGGTGCCGACGTCGTCGACCACGTTGTAGTGCAAGATTTCGACCACGCCGGTGGTCTCGTCGATCTCCAGCTCGCAGACGTGCACCCCATTCGGATAGCTCGCCACCTTGCCGGTGTAGATCGCCTTCTCGATCAGGCCCGGCTCGAAACCGGCCGGCAGGTTCTTCGGATCGAGCGACGCCTTGGCGACGTCCTTGATGGTGAGCGTCTGGTTGGTCTTCTGGCTGGAAAAAATGCCTTCGGAGAATTTGACGTCGGCCACGTCGACCTTGAGCATGTGCGCGGCAATCGCCTTGCCCTTGGCTTCGACTTTCTCCGCCGCCATGGTGAAAGCGGAGCCTGAGAACGCCGCCGAGCGCGAGCCGCCGGTGCCCTCGGCGAAGAACACCTGGTCGGTGTCGCCCTGGATGTAGGTGACCTCCTTCGGGTTGAGGCCGAGGCGGTCGCAGACGATCTGCTTGAACGCGGTCTCGTGGCCCTGGCCCTGGTTGATGCTGCCGGAAAAGATCGACGCCGAGCCGGTGCGGTCGAACCTGATCTCGGCGCCTTCGAGGCCGGCCGCCGCCGAGCGCTCGATGGTGTTGGAGAAGCCGAGGCCGCGCAGCTTGCCGTACTTGGCCGACTCGGCGCGGCGTTTCTCGAAGCCGCGCTTGTCGGCGGCGTCGAGCGCCATGTCCATGTTCTTTTCGAACTCGCCGCAGTCGTAGGTAAAGGTGACGCTGGTCTTGTACGGCATGGCGCTCGACGGAATGGTGTTGCGCCGGCGCAATTCCGCCGGATCGATCCCGGTCTGGTCGGCGGCGAGGTCGACCATGCGCTCGATGATATAGGCGGCTTCCGGCCGGCCGTTGCCGCGATAGGGCCGCACCGGCTGGGTATGGGTGAACACCGCGGTGACGTCGACATGCGACGCCGGCGTGCGATAGACGCCGGCCAGCGTGCCCAGATTGCCGATGAAGGCCGGCATGCCGACCTGCAGATAGGCGCCGATCGCGGCGATGATCTTGGCACGGAAGCCCAAGAAATTGCCGTCCTTGTCCAGCGCCAGCTCGGCGTCGGTGACATTGTCGC